>JBBQYZ010000521.1:0-3416 GCA_038208205.1 Gemmatimonadales bacterium
GAGCTGCACGGCTATGCGATCATGCGGCAGGTCGAGGAACTCACCGACGACACCGTGACCATGGGGCCGGGCACTCTGTACGGCGCGGTGAAGCGGATGCTCGCCGACGGCTTGATCGAGGAAACCGCCGAGCGGCCGGATCCCGCGCTCGACGACCAACGCCGGCGCTACTACCGCGTGACGGCCCTCGGCGGGCGCGTGCGCGACGCGGAGGTCGCACGCATCGAAACGTTGCTCAAGAACGCGCGTCTGCGGAGCGCGTGATGCGCACGCGCGCGTACCGCGCCCTGATCCGGCTCTACCCGCGCCGCTTCCGGCGTGAGTACGGCACCGCGATGGCTCAGCTCTACACGGATCTCGAACGCGCCCGCGCACCGCACGCGTTCCGCCGCGCGCTCGGAGAGCTCGCGCTCACGATCCCCTACCAGTACTGGGAGGCCCTGATGGCAACCACACCCATGACACGCGCGGCGATCACGGCGGCGTTCACCGCGGTCATCGCGATCACGAGCATCGTGATCGGCGCGACGATCGTCGGCTTGCTCGTGCTCCTCCTGTTGGCGTGGGAGCTGTACGCGGTCCTGCGCATGCGCGGGAGCGGCATCGGACCAAGCTCTCGGACCTGGTGGCAATTCCTGCTCGGCGGCGTCGGCGTGTTCGCGGCGATCTTCGTGATCTTCGCGCTGCCGTGGCCGGAGTCGTGGCGGTCGCAGGTGCCCGGGGACCTTGCCTTCTTCTGCGTGATGATCGGCATCTCGTCGTCGATCGTCCTCGTCGCCACCGGTCTGCTGATGGGCATCGGCCGGCTGGCGGTGAGGCGCCGCAGCGTCTGAGCGAGAGCGCGCACCGCCCTCGCCGCCTGACGCGCCTGACGCGCCTGACGCGCCTGACGCGCCAGTACGCAGTGCGTCACTGCGTCAGTGCGTGACGAGGTTCGGCGGCCGTTCGCCGGCGAGCACCGCGACGACCCCTTCGCACGCGAGCTGCGCCATGCGGCGACGGGTGGCTTCGCTGGCACTGCCGATGTGCGGGAGCAGCACGGTGTGGGGTGCGGCGAGGAGGCGCGGGTGCACCTCGGGCTCGCGTTCGTAGACGTCGATGCCCGCCCCGAAGATCGTGCCGTCCTCCAGCGCGATCGCGAGTGCTTCCTCGTGCACGACAGGGCCGCGCGCGGTGTTCACGAGCACCGCGGTCGGCTTCATCAACGCGAGCCGGCGGGCGTCGATCAATCTGGTCGTGTCCGGCGTGAGCGGCACGTGCAGCGTGACGATGTCGGCCACGCGCAGCAGGTCGTCGAGATCACCGATCCACCCGTCGATGCCGGTGTCGCGACGCGAGTGGTGGACCACGTTCATACCGAACCCCGCCGCCCGACGCGCCACTGCCTGGCCGATCCGCCCGAACCCGACCACGCCCAGGGTGCGGCCGTGTACGTCCTCGCCGAGGAACCGGTTCATGCGAAACCCCTGCCACCGGCCCTGGCGGAGGTCGGCCTCCGCGTCCGACGTGCGCCGCGCTGCCGCGAGCATGAGGAAGCACGCGAGGTCGGCAGTGGTCTCGTCGAGGACGCCCGGCGTGTTGCACACCGCGATGCCGAGCGAGGTGGCGGTGGCGACGTCGATGTTGTCGTAGCCCACCGCGACGTCGGCAACTACCCGCAGCCGGGGAGCGCCCGCGCCGAGCACGGCGGCGTCGATCCGGTCGGTGAGCACGCACACGATGCCGTCGACCTCACCGGCGGTCGCCACCAGGTCGTGAGGGGTGAGCGGCGTGTCGTCGGGCCCCCCCGACACGATCTCGTGGCCTGCCGCCACGAGTGGTTCGAGGCCGCCGTCGGGAAGCTGCCGGGTGACGAGCACGCGTGCCACGGGCGGCAGCGTAGATGCTGCACCGGTCGTACCAGATTTTCCGTTGCGCGAAGAGAGCACCGATTATACCGTTTGCTACGCTCACGGAGCGGGAGGCGGGGGGCATGCGGGCGGACGACGATGGCGAGAGCATCGACCTGCGCGAGGTCGTGATCGAGCATCACGCCCAGATCTTCCGTCTCGCCCGCTCGTTGACGCACAGCAACGCCGACGCCGAGGATCTCGCCCAGAGTGCGCTCGTGCGGGCCTTGCAGCAGGGTCCTCTGCACTGCAGCGCCGAGCAGGCCAAGTGGTACGTGATCCGCATCGTGCAGAACCTGGCCATCGACCAGGCCCGTGCCCGCGCCCGCGTGATGGTCGAGCCGCGGGCCGTTCTCCCCGACACCGCCGCTCCCGAACTCCTCCCCGAGGAGATCGTCGTGAGCGCCGACGCCGATCGCGTGCCGCACGCCGCGCTCGCCGAGCTCGCGCCCCAACACCGCGAGGTGCTGCGGCTCCGCTTCCTCGAGGAGCTCGGCTACGACAAGGTCGCCGAACAACTCGACGTCACGGAGCACGCGGCGCGCCAACGCGTGTACCGCGCGCTGCAGGCGTTAAGGGCCGCGATCCGGCTCCGACCGACCGCCACCTGATAGTGGTTCGCCTGCGCCGGCCGTGGCCGGCGTGCGTCAACCAGCGAGCAGCGCCCGGGCGCCCATCTCCACCGATGGGTGCCGCAGACGTGCGAGCGCCCGTGCCTCGATCTGACGCACACGCTCGCGGCTGAGGTTCACCAGCTGCCCGACTTCGTCGGGCGTGCGGGGCTCGCCACGGTCGAGACCGAAGCGGAGAGTGAGGATGTAGCGCTCACGCTCGTCGAGGACCGCGAGCAGCTTGTCGATCTCGGCCGGCAGCATCGCCCGGGAGGCGGCTTCCAGCGGAGACTCGGCGCCGCGGTCTTCCACGAGGTCACCCAGCTCGGTCTCGCCGTCTTCGCCCACGGGCGTCTCGAGCGACACCGGCTCTGCGAGGTGCGGGATGAGCTCCTTGACCCGCTCGGGAGCGAGGTCGAGCTCGGCCGCGAGCTCGTCGAGGCTGGCCGGACGACCGAGGCGAGCCTCGAGCCCTGCCCGCTCCTTCTGGAGCCGTGCAAGGTTGTCGGCCGCGTGGACGGGAAGCCGGATCGTGCGGCCCGCATTGGCGATGCCGCGCTGGATCGCCTGGCGGATCCACCAGGTTGCGTACGTGGAGAACTTGAAGCCCTTGCGCCAGTCGAACTTCTCGACCGCGTGGATGAGGCCGAGGTTGCCCTCCTGCACGAGGTCGAGCAGCGGCATGCCGGACGCCTGGTACCGCTTGGCGATCGACACGACCAGGCGGAGGTTCGACTGCACGAACTGCCGCTGGGCGTCTTCGCCCTTGCGCGCCAGACGCTGGAGGTCGCGCTTCTCAGTGCGCGTCAGACCCTTGTCGACGGTGTCGAGGGTCTCACGTGCGGCCTTGCCGGCCTCGATGTCCTGGGCCAGACGAGCTTCGTCGTCCTTCGTCAGCAGCTGGTGGCGGCCGATG
>JBBQYZ010000522.1:0-3415 GCA_038208205.1 Gemmatimonadales bacterium
AGCGCGCCGTTCCGAGCGACGCGGCGGAAGCGCCGTCGCGGACCCCTCGGAAGAACCGCGGATCCTCGCGCGTGCTGAAGTGTGCGAGGCGCTGCTCGGCGGAACCCGGAACGAGTACGGCGGGGTCGAGCAGCTGTGCCAGCTCCTCGTCGCTCGGTTCGTGAACCGTGGACGCCAACCCACGCGCTTCGAGCGCGGCGGCCATCTTCTGGCCGGCGCGCTCGCGGAGCTCGGCGAACGATCGCGTGCGCAGCTTCCTGAGCGCGGCAATCACCGATCGTGTGCCGACGCGCGTACAGCTGCCCCGGACAGCGTCTCGAGGGGTAGTCTGGCCAACCTCCGGTAGAGGTCGACCCACTGCTCGCGCACCACTGGCCACGTGTAGTGGGCAAGACACTCGGCACGGGCCGCATCGGCAAGCCGCAGCGCGAGTGCAGGCTCGCGCAGCAGTCGGAGCGCCGCGGCCGCCAACGCCACGTCATCGCCTCGCGGCACGACGATGCCCGTCACGCCGTCGCGTACCACGTACGGGATGCCGCCCGCGTCGGTCGTGACGACCGGGGTGCCGGCCGCAAACGCATCGAGGATGGACAGCGGCATGTTGTCGATGTCCGATCCATTGAGGAACAGGTCCGCCTCGTCATACAGCACGCCCATTCGATCAGCCGCGACGCGCCCGACGAAGGAGACGTTGCGCAGGTCCAGCTCGCGCGCGAGCGCCTCGAGCGGTGCTCGTTGGCTGCCGAAGCCCGCCACGACGAGGGCCGCGTCGGGAACATCGCGCTGGACGCGGGCGAAGGCGCGGAGCACGAGTGGGACGTTGTACAGTGGCTCGAGGTTGCGGTTGGTCAGGACGCGCGGTCGGAGCGTCTGGCGCCGCCGGTACGGCACGTTCGCGATATCGACGAAGTTGAAGATCGCGCGCGTCGGCAGGCCGAAGCGGGCAAAGACCTCCACGAGATACTGGGAGGGCACGATGATCTCGTGCGCCAGGCGCATGGCGCGGACGGCCGAAGGCCATCGGATGAGATGGTCCTCGGCCTCTCCGCTGTGGTAGTTCAGTACCACGTTCTTTCCGTACAGCCGTCCGATCAACATGGCCGGCAGCGGCGCGAGCACGAACGACCAGTATGACGCGGAGAAGACGTGGACGACGTCGTACGCCGGCAGTCGCGACAGCAGGGAGGCGAGGTAGCGCACCGAGGTGACGACGGTTCGGACGTACTTGATTCGTTGCAAGCGGCCGAGCAGCCCGGGAAGCACCGGATTCACGGCCAGCAGCTCGATCGTGATTCCCTCGTGCCCGCTGAGGTGCTCGATCAGGCGGCGCGCCTGAACCGCCTGCCCACCGAGGATGTTCAGCGAGGGGGCGACGACCGCGACGCGCACGGGGCGTTCCGGGCCACTCGGCATGCGGGCGCGATCGGGGGGAGACGTCATCCGGGGCACCAACGAAGGTATTCGTGGGTGCCCCGGATGTCGAAGCGCATGAGCGAAAGGTCGTACTAGCCGATCATGGCGTACCGGCGATCGCTGCCGTCGCGGCGGCCATGACGGCGGCTACGTTGGCACCGGGGTCGCCCCCGTCGTTCGCCGTTCCCTTGAGGGGACTCGTGGAGGCGAGTCGGACGTCGCCTCCAGCCGCGTTCACGAAACCGAGTCCCGCGAAGGTGGTGTTCTCGTTGAGCATGAGTCGATTGCCGGGCGGGTAGCTGTTGTATCCCGTCCCTGGGGCACCCCACATGCTCCCGGCGCCGACCGCGAAGACGTTGCCGCTCATCACGCCCCCTGGCCCCCACGCTGCCCAGACCGGACCGGGGAGGCCGAGCCGCTGGCCGGTCAGTCCATCGCCGCCCACGGTGGCGAACACGTTGTTCGTGATCATCGTCCGGGCGAACGGATCCGGCGGGTCGCCCTCGTACTCGATCGACCGGCCACCGCCGACCCAGGTGATCGTGTTGTGGTCGATGGTGAGGTCGGCGATCGAGCCGCCGAGGAAGAAGCCCCTTCCCGCGCCAGGGTAGTCGGTCGAGTTCATCCCGAGGATCACGTTGTCCGTGATGGCCACGCGCGCCATCCGGACCACGTCGGAGTTCGCGTCCTGGGGATTGGAGTGGAGGTTGATCCCCGACCCGGTCTGGCGGATCAGGTTGCGCCGCATCGTCACGTCGGTCGTCCCGCTCCAGGGCGCGGAGTGGTCCTGATTCACCGACTTGAAGGTGACTGCCGTGCCGTCCCACGCCTGCGGCCAGCTCCCCTCGAGCACGTTCTCCTCGATCAGGATGCGCTTCACGTTCTTGAGCTCGAGGATCGTCTTGATCTGCCACGGACTGCCCTTCCAGGCGATCGGCTTCCGGAGAAGGTTGCGACGAATCGTGACGTCGGCCGGGCTCAGCTCGGCGCTCGCCGCGTCGCCCCCGCCGAACATGACGTTCTCGGTGGAGCCCTCGAGGGTGTTGTTCTGGATCAGGAAGGGGCCCGGTCCGTTCCATCCACCGATCGCCTGCGCGTCGGAGCCCGAGTCGTGGCAGTCGGTGAGGTAGGAGTCGATCACCGCGGCTTCCGCGGAGTTGAGCGCCACGCACCGCCGGAGTGAGAGCGTCGCGCTGCCGTGGACGTAGGAGCGGTCGAGGATCAGATGATGCGGCGCGTCGGCGAGCGTGCGCTGGCCCTGGCTGGCATCGTTCCCGAATCCGACCAGGCCGTAGCTCAGCGAGAGGTTGGCCGCCGTGGTGATCTCGAGCCCGACGAGGCGGTAATGGTGCGCGCCGTTCACCGTGCCGATCGCGTAGCCGGCCGTGCTGCTCACGAGCTTCGGCAGTCGTGCCGCAGCGGCGAGCGCCGGCGTCATGCGCATGCCGGTCGACGGGAGGGAAACGCCGGTCGCTGGGCGAATGACGATCCAGCCGGCTCCGCTGCCCTTGTTGGGGAGGATGAAGCTGCCGGTGTACGTCGCACCTGCCGGGAGCTCGATCACGTCGCCCGGACGGGCCTGGTCGATCGCCGCCTGCAGGTCACCGTTCGCGGCGACCGAGATAATGGTCCCCCCGGCTGCCGGAGCCGCCGGCATCGCCGACTCCACGCTGGCTCGCGGGAGCAGCACCACGCTGGAGACGACAACGGGGGTCACCGGTGGCGTCACCGGCGGCGTGACCGGTGGCGTCACGGGCGGCGTCACCGGCGGCGTCACCGGCGGGGTCGCCAGTGCCGTCACCGAGATGATCTTCTCGCCCTTCACGCTGCCGCTGACGGCCGAGATGGTGGCGTCGCCCGCACTGAGGGGAGTGACCATGCCGTCCCTCGCCACGGCCGCGACGCTCGGCGTAGCACTCGCCCACGTGATGGCGGCGCTCGCGATGACCTGGCCGGAGGCGTCCAGCACGGTGGCCTTTACCTTCATCGGTTGCTGGCCAAC
>JBBQYZ010000523.1:0-3397 GCA_038208205.1 Gemmatimonadales bacterium
ACGCCAGCACCCGCGCCGCCGATCCCAGCTCCGCCATCTTCTGCCCCACCGCCGCGAGCGTGGCGCCGGAGCTCGGGCCGACCAGGATCCCCTCCTCGCGCGCCGCGCGCCGCGTGTACTCGAAGGCGTCCTCCTCCGTTACCTGGATGAAGCCGTCCACCACGTCGTAGTGGAAGTTGTCGGGGATGAAGCCGGCACCGACGCCTTGGATCTTGTGCGGCGAGTGGGTGCCGCCACTCAGCACGGTCGACTTGGCCGGCTCCACGGCGAAGGTCTTGAGCGCGGGCATCGTCGTCTTGAGGATCTCGCTCACCGCGGTGATGTGCCCACCCGTGCCGACGCCGGTGATCAGGTAGTCGATCCCCTCGGGGAAGTCGCGCCGGATCTCCTGCGCCGTCGTCCGTCGGTGGATGTCGAGGTTCGCGGCGTTGTCGAACTGCATCGGCATCCACGCGCCAGGCGTGCCGGCCACGATCTCGGTGGCGCGCGCGATGGCCGCCTTGACCCCGCCCTCGCGCGGCGTGAGCTCGAGCTCGGCGCCGTACGCCGTCATCACCTTCCGCCGCTCGACCGACATCGATTCCGGCATGACGAGGATGACGCGATATCCCTTCACCGCCGCCGCCATGGCGAGCCCGATGCCGGTGTTGCCCGACGTCGGCTCCACGATCGTGCCGCCCTGCTTCAGCAGGCCGCGCCGCTCGGCATCTTCGATCATCGCGATGCCGATCCGGTCCTTGATGCTCCCGCCAGGGTTCGCGCGCTCCAGCTTGAGCCACACCTCGGCGCGCGGAGCGAGCTCGGCGTAGAGGCGGTTGATCCTCACGTGCGGGGTGTCGCCGATGGACTGCAGAATGTTGTCGATGCGCATGGAGAGGAAATACGGGCATACTGCGGGCCGTTCGTCCGTGAACTGACTCGCGCCCGGAAAACGCCAGCCGTTACGACGAGCCACCCGCCGCCGTTCGCACCAGCCCGTCGATGATCTCGACGACGTCACGCTCCGATGTCCGCGGGTTCATCACCGTCACCCGCAGCACCCGCCGCTGTCCAAGATCGGTGGCCGTGATCCACCCTTCCCCCGACCGATTGTACCGCTCGCGCAGCTCGCGGTTCACGACGTCGAGCGCGGCGTCGTCCAACGAGCCGTCGCCCACCCACCGGAAGCAGAGGATGTTCGACTCCGGCTCGTGCAGGACCTCGAACTCCGCGCGCGCCGCCAGCTCGTCGTGCATGGCCCGCGTCACGTCGCACAGCCGGTCGTACAACGCGCCGATACCGCGGGCGCCGTAGCGTTGCACGCTGACCCACAGCTTGAGCACGTCGGCGCGGCGCGAGCAGAGAAAGCTGCGCACGCCCTGGTCCCACACGCGCTCCCCGTCGGCGCCATGGAACAGGTACGGCGCGCGCTGGGCGAAGGCGCCCGCGAGGTCGCGCTCGTGGCGCACCAGGAGGACGCCGGCCGAGAGGGGGAGGAGCATCATCTTGTGCGGATCCCAGGCGATCGAGTGCGCGCGGGCGAGCCCGCGCAGGCGGTGCCGGTGCCGCTCGCTCAGCAACGCCGAGGCACCATGCGCGCCGTCCACGTGCAGCCAGAGCCCGCGCTCGTCGCAGAGCGCACCGATCGCCTCGAGGTCGTCGAAGGAGCCCGTCGCCGTGGAGCCCGCCGTCGCCACCACCGCCATCACGCGCCGCCCTTCGCGCGCGAGCCGGTTCAACGTGGCCTCGAGCTCGCGCGTGTCCATCCGCCACTCACGCGACGGCACCACCATCATGCTGCGCAAGCCGAGCCCCATCTCGCCCACCGCGCGCGACACGGCGTAGTGTGCGTGCTCTCCGCACACCACCACCGGCTTGTCGGCGCCCACACCGTTCGTCCACACGTCGGGGATCGCCGCCGACCGCGCGGCGAGCAGTCCGGTGAGCGTCGCCTCGGTGCCGCCGCTGGTCATCGTTCCGCCCGCCGCTGCGTCGTAGCCGACCAGGTCGCACAGCCACCGGATGACCCGATGCTCGAGCACCGTGGCCGTCGGCGACATCTCGGCCACCGCGAGCGACTGGTTGAGGGCGGCGGTGAGCGACTCCGTCCAGATCGCCACCGGCAGTGGCGCCGACACCTGATGCCCCGCGTAGCGCGGGTGGTAGAACCGGTTGCAATCCGGCAGCACCTCGTCGCGCAGCCGCGCCACGACGTCGGCGAGGGGACGACCGTCCTGAGGCATCGGCTCGTCGAACCGTGCCGCGAGCTCGGCAGACGAGCGCGGAGTGCTCACCGGACCGTCACCAGTGCGCGTGGCCGCGAGGTAGTCGGTGGCGAGCGCGGTGAAGCGCGCCGCCGCCTCCGGGAGCATGTCGGTCTCGAGCTCGGCGAGGAGCGCGCGCGTGGCGTCGTTCATGGGCTTCGTCCCGTTCGGATCGTGCTCACGTTGCATCGGCGACGGCGCCGAGGGGCAGGGTGAGGAGATGGCGCGACTCGCCGGTGTCGCGCGTGAGGTGGCACTCGATGGCGTCGATCGTGACCGCGTCGTCGAATCGCTCGGCGAGGAGCGAGGCCAGCACCGCGCGCGGCTGCTCCCGGTAGAGGCTGAGCGTGACGTGGGGCGTGAAGAAGAATCGCGGCGGCATCGCGCGCAGTCCACTGGTCTTGATCCGCTCGTGCAACGCACGCAGCGGTCCGTGCGGATCGAGCGGGAGCACCACGATCTGCGTCTGCATGAAGCGCGTCGGGCGGCCGAGGCGCAGCGTGATCGGCGGCGTGTCGAGCGCGATGGGCGCGAGGCACGTGCGCAGCTCGTCCGCCGTGGTGTCGGGGACGATTGGCCCCATTCCGGAGGAGCCGGCGAGGGTGACGTGCGGGGAGCCGAGGCGTGCGAGGCGCGGGTCGTGCGCCGCCTGGAGCGCCGCGATGCGATCGCCGGTCGGCCCGGTGATGTTGGCGATGAGGAAGATCCCGCTCTTGACACGACTCGTCATCGCGCGCGTACGCTCAGCGCGCCGCCCGGTCGGAGATGCCCAGCAGTGAGCCAGGGAGGATCGAGAGGCGGAGGGCCTGGCCTCCGCCCTCGCCGGGCACGAGCGAGCCGGCGAGAAAGAGCCGGTCGCTGCCGGTGCGCGGGTGCGCATCGTGGTAGCGCACCACCTTGAGGCCGGCGAAGGTGCCGATTCCCGCGCCCACGAGGACGTCGCTCGCCCAGTGGCGGTTGTTGTACATGCGCGACACGCCCACCAGGGTGGCGCCGCCGTACATGATCGGTCCCACGATCCACCGCGTGCCCGGCGCGTTGCGCGACGTTTCGGCCGTCACCGCGGCGGCGGCGGCGAAGGCGGCGACGGCGTGGCCCGACGGGAACGACCGGTAGTCGGCGTTCTTGCGAAAACCGCGGAACAGCTCGTAGCT
>JBBQYZ010000524.1:0-3384 GCA_038208205.1 Gemmatimonadales bacterium
CGTCATCCCTGCCGACCTCAGGAGTGGCGTCTATGCCGTGCGGCTGCGGGCCGACGGCGACGAGTGGTACGTCACCTTCTTCGTTCGCCCGCCGCGCGGCACGACTACCTCGAAGCTGGCCTTCCTCGCCTCGACGGCTACCTACATGGCGTACTCCAACTACCGGTGGCAGCTTCACGAGCGGTTCGCCGAAGCGGCGGAGGCCTACTGGACGACGCTCGATAAGGGTGACGCCTTCCTGCAGGAGCATCCGGAATTCGGCCTGTCGACCTACGACCATCACTGGGACGGCAGCGGCGTGCGCTACGCATCGCGGCTCCGCCCCGTGGTCAACATGGCGCCCAAGACACCGCTGTGGAGCTTCAACCCCGACACCCACATCCTTGGCTGGCTCGAGCAGGCCGGGATCGACTACGACGTCATCACCGACGAAGACCTCCATCATGAGGGGGTCGCACTTCTGGAGCGCTATCGCGCAGTCGTCACCGGCACCCATCCCGAGTACTACACGACGCCGATGTGGGACGGCCTGCGGGCCTACATCGCGCGCGGCGGGCGGCTCGCCTACCTGGGCGGGAACGGTTTCATCTGGCGCTGCGCCTTCTCCGAGGAGATGCCCGGCGTCCTCGAGTTGCGCCGCGCCGAGGACGGCATCCGCTACCGCGACGAAGAGCCGGGCGAGTACTACCTGGAGTTCACCGGAGAATACGGCGGGCTGTGGCGAAGGCTCGGCATGGCGCCCCAGGCTCTGGTCGGCGTCGGCACCGTCGCGGTCGGCTTCGACAAGTCGGGCTGGTACCGGCGCACGCCCGCGAGCTTCGACCAGCGCACGTCCTTCATCTTCGAGGGCATCGGCGACGACGAGATGATCGGCGACTTCGGCATCCTGGGTGGCGGCGCCAGCGGCTCGGAAATCGATGCGGTGGACCCGATGCTGGGCACGCCGCCGCACGCTCTGGTCGTGGCACGCTCCGAGGGGCACTCGGAGAACACCTACCTGGTGCCCGACGAGACCGGATTTCATCACAGCGCAATGGACGGAACGCACAACCCCAAGGTTCGGGCCGACATGACCTTCTTTGAGACGCCCGCCGGCGGCGCGGTGTTCTCGGTCGGCTCCATCGCATGGGGCGGCAGCCTTCCCCAAAACGGATACGACAACAACGTCGCGCGGGTGTCGCAGAACGTTCTGCGGCGATTCCTGACACCCGCGCCGTTCGTCATGCCGGAATGATCGGCGGACCTCTATCAGCGGCCGGCCCTGCCGCGATCAGGCCTGCTTGCCGCGTGCGAGTCTGTCTGACTGACTGATCAGTATGCCTGTCGTGAAGGGTGTCTTTATCCGGATCCGGTTCAGGCGGCGGCTCGGTGGTACTCGTGGATCAGGCCGTGTTTGAGGCGTGGTGGTGGGTCGGGTGGGGTGGAGCGCGAGGCCGCGATGGGGACGGTCCATGTTGTAGTGCTCGAGGTACTCGACAAGGACTCCGCGCAGCTGGCGCTCGTTGCGGGGGAAAATCCAGTCGAGGCACTCGTTGCGTATTGTTCGGACAACGCGTTCGGCGTAGGCGTTCGCGACAGGCGTCCGGATCGGCGTGAGGATCACCCGGAGCGCTTCACTCGTGAAGACGATGTCGAACGCGTCGGTGAACTTCGCGTCCCGGTCGCGGATCAGGAGCCGGAACGGCTCGAGCAGGCCGCTGATCGCGAGGTTGCGTGCTTGCTGGGCGACCCAGGTGCCGGTCGGGTTCGTCGTGATCCCCGCGAGATGGACGCGGCGGGTCTAGAACTAGTGATCGAAGCCGGTCAGGTAGCTGGAACGGTCGTCGGTGATCGCCTGCCAGAAGCCGTCGCAGACTGCCGGATCGATGCCGACGGGATGGTCCTCGGTCTGGAACAGGATCGGGGGAATCGCCGCGGGGAAAGTAGCCTTGCTGACGCGATCCGAACCGCACGTACCGAGGTAGCGCGCGCCTCGCCGGTGCCCATCGAGAAGCCGACGAGTCCGGCGTCTCGCAGGTCGAGCTTGGCCATGACCTTGTCGAGATCTGCCGCGAAGGTGTCGAAGTTCGTAGCCGGTCACCGGCTGGCTCGATGATAAAAGCCGCGCCGGTCGTACGTGATGACGCCCCGGCCAGCAAGCCGAGAGTCAGGCCGGGCCCGGCTCGCGTAGGCGACCACGCTGATCAGCGTGGCGTCGGGGAGGTGGCCCGACGTGGGGAGGACGCTTCGGAGCTTCTCGACCTCGCGTGGGGAAGGTGCTCGGACGATGCGCTGGCGCCTCTGCGACAGGTTGCGAATCGCCGCGACGGCGTTGGAGGGTATGCGTCGCCAGATGACGGCGCGCTGGAGGATCGTCTGATGGAGCACGTCGCTTGGGGCAGCAGATCTCGGTCTCGAAGGTCTGGGCGTCGCGCCTGCGGTCGAAGGCGCGCGAGCGCGCGCCGCAGGAGCTCGTAGCCGCCAACGAGATGGACCGGCGTCTCGTGGTCAACCATGGTTCCCCCTCCGCCGGTGTGAGCTGTTCGACGATTGTCTGTCGGCCTTAGGCTGAGTGCGAGACTCGAGTAGAGGTCGCGCGCTCGGGCGTTCCGAGGGAGGTTCCACGCGCGAGTGCGCGGGCCAGGGGTATCGATGCAAGCAGCAGCACGGCGCCGCTGGCGATCAAGAGCCAGCGCGAGGCGGTCGCGAATCCGGCGAGGTTGAGTGCGGTGCCAGCCATAAACGCGGGGATGACCCAGGCGCGCACGAGTTCGGCACGCCAGGCGCCGATCGTGAGGATGAGGATTCCCGCGATGAAGAGGAGTCCCGATAGCTGCAGCAGCATCGCTACACCAGTGTCACTGTCGAGTCCGTCGACAAGCGTGGCTGTCGCCGTGCCCGGTGCGGTGCTGCGGGCTGCGTGCCACTTCATGAGTTCCGTTCCATAGTCGACGAGTGCCAGCGCGAGGCTGGCGAACGTGAGGGCGGCTCCCAGGTAACCGAGGCGTCGAGATCGATCGCGCAGGAGCGTGGCGAGTCGGAGCGACGGCGGCATCCAGAGCGTGGTGCCGATGATTCCGAACAACACGAACAGGTAGCCGCGGGCGGGGCTCGCCGCGATGCCCGCAAGCCGGGCGGCCGCGTCGTTGGAAAGGGTAGGGCTCACAACGGCGGAGGCGAGGAGTCCGATCGCTCCGCCCAGCATGCACGTCGCGAGCGTGGTGCGCTCAAACGTGGGGCCTGTGTCAGTCATGGGTGCTCCTCGAAGCCGTGGGTCACAATTGAGGAGCTCCTGCGGCTTCCGTGGGTGGTGTGTTGGTGTTCCCGGCGATGCGGAGCGCCGCCCTGTCGAGCTGGTGGAGCATCGTCGGGCCGGCCCGCAGGGTCGGAGTCATTGGCGTCCTG
>JBBQYZ010000525.1:0-3380 GCA_038208205.1 Gemmatimonadales bacterium
TACGTGACGATGGAACGTCCGCGGTGAGCGACGCCGACTCCTCGCTGGTCGGCCGGCTCTCGCTCGCGATCCCGTGGGCGCCGCGCGTCGCGGGCGTCGAGGTGACGGACAGCGCCGCGGCGACGCTTGCGCGTAGTCGTACCGTGTACGCCCCAGGCCCCGCCGCGCCCGAGTTCGCACTGTCGGACCTTCTCCTCTATCGGTCCGCCGATGAACCGGCGGCAAGCCTGGACTCGGCACTCGCCCATGCAATCGCCGGGGATACGATCTACCGTGCGCGCGCGGTCGGCCTGTACTGGGAGAGCTATGCGCCACAGGAAGGAACAGCGCAGCTGGAGATGATGGTCACAGTCGAGCGAACGGATCGTAGCTGGCTGCGCGGCGCCCGTCAGCGCCTGAGACTGGAGGACCAGGACAGTCCACTGCGGCTGCGGTGGACCGACAGCCGGCCGCAGGGCACGACCACGATCGCTCGCTCAGTGACGCTCGACCTCAACAAGCTGCCCGGAGGACGATATCGGGTGACACTCACGATGTCGGCGGCGGGCCATGCGGCGCACACCTCACGCGAGATCCAGCTGCTCGAGCAGTGACGACGGCTCCGAGCGCCGACTTCACCGAATGGGCGCCGCCTGCGGCACGTCGACGATCGCGCCTTCACGTCCGGGCCGAGAAATCAGTGGTGGCGGACGCGTGGCGACGTGGCCCCGCGTCGCATACGGCACGTCGGTGGGAGCGCCACCCATGGGCCAGTCCCGCTCCTTGCCGGGCGAATCCGGTCGCGGATGCGCATTCACATACGCCGCCACGTCGTATGCCTGCTGATCGCTGATCGTACCGGGCCGGTCGTAGGGCATGTTGTGCCGGACGAACGAGGCCGCGCGCTCGACGCGGGCCATCGACGCGCCGATGCTGTACGAGCGGTCGCCCCAGAGCGCGGGCACGACCCCGGCTCCACGCCCGTCGGGCCCGTGGCAGCGCGCGCAGGAGGTGGCGTATACCTCGGCGCCCCTTCCGGAATCCGACGCCAATCGCGGCATGGAGGGCATCCCCTCGCCGTCGACGTGCGTACCGACCGGGACACCACGCGACACGAACGCGAGATAGGAGAGGATATCGCCCATCTCGCGGCTTCGCACCGGGATCGCCCGGCCCGCGAGACTGCGCGTGAAGCAGTAATTGACGCGATCCGCGAGCGGCACCACCGCGCCGGAGCGGTCCATGAACCGCGGATACCGGGCGTGCACCCCGGCGACCGGTGCGGCGTCGAGGCGGAGTCCGCGGTCGAGATGGCAGCTCGTACAGCGCAGCGAGGACCGCGAGTACGCGGGCAGTGAATCGCTGGTGTGCTCCATCAGCGCCAGGCCGCGACGTACGGAGACACCGAGGGGCCCGGAGGGAATCTCGGAATCAGCGAATGTGGCGACGCGTACCGCGGGGACGGCCGCCGGCGTGCCGCTGCGGATCGGAGCGCGCGACTCCCCGCCGCTCGGACCGCAACCCAGCGCGAGCCACACGATCAGCGTGATGGTCCGGTCGGTGCCGCTGATGTAGTCCTGGGCCGCTCGCATCGGCCTATGCTGTGCGTCCGGGTGCGCCGCCGCAAGGATTGCCAATCCCGCTCGCGGCGTCGTGCGCGCGCACTGCGGGAGGAAAGTACGCGTGAGCCCGTTCTCCGGATCGGACCGTCGATGGACCGGGGCTTGCCACATCTGCGTTCGGGCCACCCCTTCCCTTTCCACCGCGCCGCCAGCCCATGACGAGCATCGTAGTACCGGTGCCCCACCTGCCCGTACTCCTCACCAGTGAGTCCGGTCCCGTCGCCGACGCGCTCGACGCGCTGCGTCTCGGTCGGGATCGTACGCTCGCCCTCCTCGCGCCGCTGTCGAACGACGACGCGACGAGACAGCACGATCCGCTCATGAGCCCGATCGTGTGGGATCTGGGGCACATCGCGGCGTTCGAGTCGCTCTGGCTGATTCGCAACCTGGAGGGCCCGATCGAGCTCGCCGAGATGCCGGGCATCTTCAACCCGTTCGAGCATCCGCGTTCGACACGAGGGACGTTGCGCCTGCCCACGCTGGACGAGGCGCGCGTCCAGCTCGCGACCGTCCGTGAGCAAGTGGAGCGAAGGCTCGAGTCGATACCGTTCGATCAGGTCGTGCCGCTGCTGCGCGACGCTTATGTGGTGCGAATGGTGGCGCAGCACGAACGCCAGCATCAGGAGACCATGCTTCAGACGCTGCAGCTGAAGCAGGGCGCGCCATATCAGGCGCCTCGCGGCTGGGAGTCCCCGCCAGGTGATGAGCGATGGTCCGGCGACGCGATGGTGCGCTTCCCCGGCGGTCGGGTGGACGTCGGCACCATCGACCGGCGGGAGAGCTACGACAACGAACGGCCGCGGCATACGGTGGACCTTCGGCCGTTCGACATCGACGTCACAGCGGTGACGAATGGAGCCTATGCGCGCTTCGTCGAGCGCGGCGGCTACGAGGAGCGCCGCTACTGGTCGGATGCGGGATGGTCATGGCGTCGGGACGCCGGCGTGGGCGCGCCAAGATACTGGGAGCATGGCGGGCAGGGCTGGACCACTCGAATGATGGACCGCACGCGGCCGCTCGACCCACTGCGTCCCGTGTGCCATGTCTGCTGGTACGAGGCCGAGGCGTTCGCGCAGTCCCTCGGAAAGCGCCTGCCCACCGAGACCGAGTGGGAGACGGCGGCGACCTTCGACCCCGCCACCGGACAGGGGAGGTGTCATCCGTGGGGTGATGCACCAGTCTCCGCTGCCCGCGCCAACGTCGATCAGCTCGCGTTCGAGACCGCGCAGGTGGGAGCGTATCCGCAGAACGTCTCACCACTCGGATGCTACGGAATGCTCGGCGACGTCTGGGAGTGGACCTCGTCCGACTTCGCTCCGTATCCCGGCTACGCGACCTTTCCCTATGCGGAATACTCGGAGGTATTCTTCGGCAGCGACTACAAGGTGCTGCGCGGAGGGTCGTGGGCAACCGCCGCCAACATCGCGCGTCCTACCTTTCGAAACTGGGATTACCCGATCCGGCGACAGATCTTCAGTGGCTTTCGCTGCGCGCGCGATGTCTGACCCGACCCTGCTCAGCGAGACGGAATCGCACCGTGCGTCCTCGACTCGCATGCTCGCTGATGTTCGCAGCGGCCTCCTCGCGACACGGCGCGAGCTGCCGCCGACGTACTTCTACGACGGCGAGGGCTCACGACTCTTCGACGAGATCACCCGCCTTCCCGAGTACTACATCACGCGGGTCGAACGTGCGCTGCTCGAGGAGCACGCCACGGCAATCGTGAACGACGTGCAGCCGCGTGCGCTCGCGGAGCTGGGTGCTGGCACGGCGACCAAG
>JBBQYZ010000526.1:0-3376 GCA_038208205.1 Gemmatimonadales bacterium
GACAGCGTCTCTGGCCATGCTGGCTGGCGGCGCGGTCACCACGCGCCGGCTGTTGGCGGCTCCAGAGGTGCGGCGACCGTCACGCCGCTTCGTCATGCCCGCGTCCCCGCCATACCGGGAGACCGACTCGCTGCTCGACGCGGTCGACGTGATCTCGGAGGGGAATCTTTTTCGTCCCGATCGGACGCGGCCGGACAGTGCGGCGGTGCTGGCGTCCGTGCTGGGAGGAATGCCGGGTCCGCCGCCGCCGCCCAGACCACCCAAGCCGCCACTTCGGCTGCGCGGTCTCGTGGGCGGCCCGCCGTGGGATGCGCTCATCGAAGGCATCCCTGGCCACGACGGCGCCGTGGTGGCGCGGGTGGGTCAGACACTCGGCGGCATCACGGTCCGCGCCGTTCGCCGGGACACCGTCATTGCGCAGGGGATGGACACCACGTGGAAGCTCACGATTGCTCGGGGGTGGTGATGCATCGCGCGCGCGCCTGTGCCGGGATCACGATGCTGGCGATGTACCCGTTGGCCGAGGCCCGCGCGCAGCAACCCGCGGCACCGCCACCGCAGGACACGCTCGTCACGAGCCGGGGGGACAGCGTGATGGTCCGTCTGGCCGACGTGGATCTGCGCGCCGCCGTGCAGGCGCTGTCGCGCTACATGGATCGGCCTGTCGTGATCAACGGCGTGATTGGCGGCCGCGTCACGTTGGAGACGCCGAGGCCCGTGCCGCGTGCCCGTGTGCCGCAGCTGCTGCGAGGCCTGCTGGACGGACAAAACATCGAGCTGGTGCTCGACAGCGCGAACGCGATGTACAAGCTCCGCCCGCGAGAGGTGGCGCGGCCGGCGGCCGGCGTGGCGGTCACGAACGGCGCGCCGGCGCCGGCGCCGCCGTCGGGACCGCAGCCGCTGCAGCTCTTCGTGATCCGCCTCCGCCACGCCAAGGCAGGCGACGTCGCCGCCACGGTGAACGCGTTGTATGGGAAGGGCGGTGCGGTGGGCGAGCTGGGCGATCGTCGTCGGCCCACCCTCAACGAAAGCCTGGCGCAGGATCAGATCGCGCCCGCGGGCTCGTCGATGGCGGGGCAGGTTGTCGCGTCGGTGGCGGGTCGGAACGCGAGCCTCAGCGGTGACATAACGATCGTGCCCGACAGCCGCGCCAACAGCCTGCTCGTGCGTGCATCGCGCGCCGACTTCGCGCTCATCCAGGCGGCGGTGACCGAGCTCGATGTGCGGCCCCTGCAGGTGTTGATCGAAGTTGTGATCGCCGAGCTGCGCCGGGACCGATCGTTCGACTTCGGCATCGACCTGTCGCTGCCCGAGACGGGCGTTCGCGGTAGCCGGACGGACGGCCGCGTGAAGGGTGCGATCAATGGTGGCGGACCGACGGACTTCGTGCTTCAGGTGATGAGCCTCGGTGGCAGCCACATCGACGCCACATTGCGCGCGGCGGCGTCGCGCGGCGACGTCAACATCCTGAGTCGTCCCGTGCTGCTCGCCGCGAACAACGAGCACGCCGAGATCAACGTGGGGAGCCAGCGTCCGTTCGTGCAGGTGTCCCGTGTGCTGCCCACCGACAACACGGCGCGCGACCAGGTGGTGCAGTACAAGGACGTGGGCACGAAGCTGCAGATCATCCCGACGATCAGCGCCGATGGCTTCGTGATGCTGCAGGTCACGCAGGAGATCAATGCGGCGACCACCGAGCAGCAGTTCAACGCCCCGGTGATCTCCACGCGGTCGGTCGAGACCAAGCTGCTGGTGAAGGACGGGCAGACGATCGTGCTCGGGGGTCTGAGCGACAGCCAGCGGGAAGTGTCGCAGTCAGGGGTGCCGTTCCTGTCGGCGATCCCGCTGATCGGCGGGCTGTTCGGTCGGTCGCACCGGAGCCGGATCGAGACGGAGCTCTACCTGTTTCTGACGCCGCGGGTCATCCGGCGCGACGAGGACGTGGAGCAGACGACAGAAGGCTATCGTGGCCGCGCCGGGGAGAAGACGCCGTGACCGGCGCCACGGAGTGCGGTGTTCTGCTCGGCGACTCCGCGGCCATGTTGGCGCTGCGGTCGATGATCACGCGGGTGGCACGCACCAAGCTGTCGGTCCTGATCCAGGGCGAGACGGGTACGGGGAAGGAGCTGGTCGCTCAGGCGCTGCACCGTGGCAGCAAGCGCGATGGATCGCTCGTCGCGCTGAACGTGTGCGCGATCACGGAGACCATGTTCGAGGCGTCGCTGTTCGGGCATGTACGCGGCGCGTTCACCGGGGCCGTTGGCGACTCACTGGGGTTCATGGCGGAGGCCAACGGCGGTACGTTGTTCCTGGACGAGATCAGCGGTCTCCCCGCGCCGGCACAGGCCAAGCTCCTTCGTGCGGTGGAGACCAAGGTGTTTCGTCCGGTGGGGGCGCGGATGGACCGTCGCAGCGATTTTCGCGTCGTCGCCGCCACCAACGAGGATCTCCACCAGCTCGTCGTGCAGGGAAAGTTTCGCGCCGATCTCCTTCAGCGACTGTCGGCGGTGTGCCTGCGTGTGCCGCCGTTGCGTGACCGACGAGAGGACATCCCCGGTTTGGTCTCGTTCTTCGCCGGTGCGTCGGGCGACGGCGCTCTCCACGCAAGGGACGCCCGGTTCACGACAGGCGCGGTGCAGTTGCTACGTGCGCACTCGTGGCCCGGGAACGTGCGCGAGCTGCGGCACGTGGTGGAATGCGCGCTCGCGCTCGCGGACTCACCGGTGATCACCACCAGCGACATCGAGCCCCTCCTTGCGCCCGATGTCGGGGCCTCGGCGGCGGAGCGACACGACGCTGTCGAGCACCGCGAGCTCTTGCTGGCGCTGGAAGCGTGCGAGTGGGACGTGGAGCGAGTGGCACGCCGGCTGGGCGTCCATCGGGCGACGATCTACCGCCGGCTCAAGCGCATTCATCCGAAAGGGCGCGAGGTGTCAGGGTCGGGTCTCTCGGCCCCGGTCGACGCATCCTGGCTGCAGCTCGAGGCCTGATTCCGTGCAAGTCAGAGTCGCCGGAGCGAGTTGCCGGCGTGCCGGCGCGGGGCGACGACGCGGCGTGGCACTCCTGACCGTGTTGTGGGTCATCGCTACCGCGTCGATCATTGCGGGCGGCATGCTGCTTCAGGGCCGCGAGGCAATCGGCGCGGCGCAGAACCGCATGAGCCTGACGCGCGCGGCGTGGCGCGCCGAGGGATGCGCGGCGGAGGCCGAGGCCATCGTGGATGAGGGACTGGGTGCAACCGCGCGGCGAGACTCGCTCTGGGGTGCGCTGGACCGTTACGTCGCGGAGCGTGGAGCGCTCGAGGAGTGCCGTGTCACGCTGCGGCCGGCAGGACTCGAGGTGGATGTGAACACCGCCGACGAGGCGCAGTTGCGTG
>JBBQYZ010000527.1:0-3368 GCA_038208205.1 Gemmatimonadales bacterium
GCCCTCGCGCAACGCCTGCTCGACGCCCTGGAGCCGAGCGAACGCGTCATCTACGCAACCCTTGAGTTCAACCCGTGATCGCAACGGTACCGTTGATGGCTGGGCGATCTGGGAGGTGGCTCGATGGCGAGGGATCGGCGCGGGTATTCGCCGGTGGAGCGCCGCGAGCTGTGGGCGCGCTGGGTGCGGGGCGAGTCGGTCAGTGATATCGCGCGTGCGCTTGATCGGGCGCCTCGGACGATCCACTGCACGCTGAAGGAGTGGGGCGGGACCGCGCCGGCGACGCGGCGTCGGCGCGCCTCGTCGTTGACGGTGGCAGAGCGGGAGGAGATCAGCCGCGGGATCGCAGCCGGTACCTCTTTGCGGCAGATCGCGGCGACGCTTCGGCGCGCGCCATCGACCGTCCGCGACGCGCTCCTCGAGCACCGCATGACGTCTCCAATTGGGGACAGCGACGCGTTCGTCTTCGGCCTCGGCGACCGCGTGTTCTCGGCCAGCGTCGTTCGCAGGCCCGCAGCGCGAGCGTGGCGAGCAGCAGGCCTCGAGCCCGTACCGCTGCACTCGGCTCGACACACGTTCGCCAGCGTGCTGATCGCGGCAGGGCTCGACCTCAAGAGCATCACCACCTACCTCGGCCACAGCACCGTCGCCACCAGCCTCGACATCTACGGCCACCTCATGCGAGGGAGCGAAGCCGACGCCATCGCCCGCGTCGACGCCTACCTCGCACGCAGCGCCACCACGGATGCGCCAGTAATGCGCCGGTGCGACCCGTTCCCGCCTTGCGGCGCTCCTTCGGGGAGTTGCGGATTCCGGGTGGTGCTCGTACCGTCGCTGGGCCTTGTGCCCTCCACCTTCGACGGTCGCTGGTTTCCAGTCGGAGAGCCCAGACGGGAGTGAGGCATTGAGCGCCCAAGGCGAGAGCCGCGCGAGGATAGCGGCAGTTGCCTGGGCGCTTATCAGTCGTGCGTCTCCGGGGTGTCGACGACGTGAGCCACCCGCGCCGCGCGTTCTGCAGCCAGCGGCGGCACGGCGGTCCGTCGTTCCACTGCGCGCCACACTCACACTCATGCCTGTCACGGCGTGACGGCGTTTCTGCATCAGTCGCGGCGTCTCCGGGGGCGACTCTCGCGCCTCGTCGTAAGTGACAGAGAAGTGTACCGCGGTGCCTCGCTCGCGGGAGATGCCGCGCCGGCCCCCTCTCGCGATTGGCCCATTCGGGTATTTCTTGGGAGGCGCCATGACGGGCTCCTCTCAGCAAGCACCGATTCCTCGCATTAGAGGCGCCGTGGAGGGCCTGCCCCGCGGATCTGGGTCAGGATCGGGTGGAATGGGCGTCGCTGGTGATGTCCAGGGCCCGCGTCGCGTGTTCAGCGGGTCTTCTCCAGCATGGTTCGGATGGCTGCGATGACGAGGCGGGGATGCTCGTCCTGAATTCCGTGGCCACCCTGCACGACTTGGAGCTTGCCACCAGGCACGCTTTCGGCAAGCCGCTGCTGAGCGCTCTGCCATTGTGCTTCGAAGAGCCGATTGATGCGGGCATCGTACGACGGATCACTATGATTTGTCGCGCTCATGACGGTGAGAGGTATGTGCGGCAGTCGGCTCGCCTTCACCTGACGCAGGGACACCTCGAATTTCACGTTTTCCGGGTTCGATGCCCAGCTTCCCCTGTAGAGGTCGCAGAGGTCAACGGTGATCGAGCATGCGTCGTCGAGCAAACTGGTCGGCGTGGCGTCCACGACCACCAGGCCCACGACATCGCGAGGGTGTTCGCTCGCGAACAGACGTGTCTCGAGGCCGCCGAACGAATGCCCGACGAGAAGATATGGTGGCGCGACGCCGGCGAGTCCGAGCAACCGCTTGAGATCGGACACGGAGTCGCGCAGCGTGCGCGCCCTCAAATCGAAATCACTCAGCCCCTCAGCCGCTCGGTCAAAAGCACATGTCCGCGTGAGCTTGCTCAGTGCCGGTACTACGCCATCCCAGGCGTGGTGATCGTTGCCCATTCCCGCGTCCATGACGATCGTCGGCCGACCGCTTCCGGAGCACTTGAGGAACATCGAGCGCTCAGCAGTGATCTTGAACAGCCCGCTGAGCGGCTTGTCGTGTCTCGGGGGTGCCTGTTTCTGCGCCGCGTGCTGCGCGCCGCCCCATCCCGCCACGATGAGCACGGAGCATGCGGCCAGTGCGAGTGCCATGGCATGCAGTACTTCACCCAGGTAACGACAACGTCTGCACATGCTTGCTCCCCTTGAGGGTTTCGCGGTGGACGTGCGTGATGAATGTCACGAGGGCTCTCGCTGTCTCGCGCGCGTCCTGCGTGCACAGCGTCCGGGTGATTGCTCGCGCCTGTGGCGGCACGGCGAGGGGGGCGAGAATGCCCATCACTCACACGCCAGCGTTGACGCAGATCGCGTACACCGTCATCGTTGCAGGTGCGTCGCCGACAGTTGCTCCCGTCCCTACCCATCCGGTGGGCGCTGTTCCTGGCGGACCGGCCTGTAGCGACTGGATGACGTACGCATAGGTTAGGTCGCTGACTGAAGCCCCGCCGGCGATAGCGACCGTCCCGCTCGGGCAGATCGCGGTCGTCGTCGCGGGAACGGCAACCGTTGTCCCGACAGGGAGCGTTATGGGCGATGATGCCACGACCTGCGCCGCGATCGATTTCCATGACACCGCGGCAGGCGCGAGGTTGCTCGCGGCGACCGCGCCAGTGCCAAGTGCGGGATTCGTGACCGAGCCCGGCTGGAGCGCACTTGCGGTGACGGCGGCTTTCGCTAGCTTGCTCGAGTCGACAGCTCCCTTGGCAAGCTTGGGAGTGGTAACAGAGTTCGTGGCGAGCCGAGTCGAGTCGATGGATTTCGTCGCGATCTTGCTACGGCTCACCGACCCGCTCTTGAGAGCGCTTCCGTTAAGCACACTCCCGGCGAGCGACGTACCGCCCATCGCCATCAGCAGCGCGAGCGAAGCGACTATGGTTGCCGGTCGCGGGCGTGGAGGCTTATACGACAGGCGCACAGGACGACTCGAGTAGCTTCTCATTCTCCAAAACCCTCCGAAGAAACGGCCGGGTCGCGGCCTATTTTAAAAACAATTGCGAGAATAAAAGCTGCTCGTAACGGCGTTGTAACGGCGGGGTAACAGTCTGTCACTGCTGGCTAGCCGTTGTACGGGCCGCATACGTTGCATGGCGGCGTGTATAGCGCGTCGGGAGCCGCGACGAGCGCGTCGCGCATACGTCGGAACGGTGCGTTCCGGTCGGCGCGCTTTGCGAGGTGGATTGACTAGGCGTCGAGCGGAGAAGGAGGCCGTTTCCGCGGGGCGATATTGATCCGCCCCCGACACCTGCTGCCCGAAGGACG
>JBBQYZ010000528.1:0-3364 GCA_038208205.1 Gemmatimonadales bacterium
TTCGCGCCCGCTCCCCGCCTCGCGCACCGTGTACCCGTCGCGCTCCAGGAAGCGCCGCACGGGTGTCCGCAGCCCCGGGTCGTCGTCGATCAGCAGGACCGTTGGCGACACGCTACTGATGGTGCGACCTGGCGTGGGTGATCCAGCCCACGACCTCGGCCACGCGCTTCCCCTGATGCCGCGCCGCCGCGAGATCGGCGTCCGCCGGAGCGCCGCCGCCGGTGGTGGCGGTCGCGCCGTACGGGCTGCCGCCCGCGAACATCACCGCGTCGCTGTAGCCGGGCGGCACGAGGATCATGCCGAGGTTCGCCATCGGTGTCATGATCGACCACAGGGTCGTCTCATGCCCGCCGTGGGCCGTCGCCACCGAGGTGAAGGCGGCTCCCACCTTGTTCACCAGCGCGCCGCGCTGCCAGAGGGGCCCGGTCTGATCGAGCACGTTCTTCAGCTCGGCCGACATGATCCCGTAGCGCGTCGGCGCCCCGAGGATGATGGCGTCGTAGCTCTCCAGCGCGTTCACGTCAGCGAGCGTCTGGTACTTGGCCGCCAGCGCCTCACGCCCGGCCTTCCAGTCCGCGACCGAATCGATCACTGCCTGGGGTGCGAGGTCGTCGATGCGACGCACGTCCACCTCGGCGAAGCGAACGGAGCGCGCGCCCTCGGCGATGGCGTCTGCGAGCGCGGCGGTGTTGCCAGTTCTGCTATGGAAGAGGACGAGGATCTTCGGCATGAATGGAGAGACGAGGGAACGACATGGACTCGGCGACGCCGCACGAGGCGGCGTGGCGATCAACTCGGTGTGCGCATGACGCGTTCCCGAGCCGTGTGCGCTGGGCGAGCCTCAACGGCGGCCCCAGCGTTCACCGCCTGGGCCGCGTATCATTGGCGATGCTCCTGCTCCGCTCTCCCCGGCTGCGCCGCGCCGCCCTGGCGCTCCTGCTCGCCCCGGTCGCGGCCCGTGCGCAATCCGTGGTGGACGCGGCTGCGCGCGACACGCTCCGCCTGTCGCTCGACGATGCCGTGACGATCGCGCTGCGCCAGAGCGATGAGATCGGTGTCGCCGCCGCGCAGGTGGACGTGGCCGACGCGCTGTACGGGAGCGCGCGCGCCAATGTGTTCCCCCAGCTGCGCGTCAACGGCGCCTACACGCACGTGTACCAGAGCGCGCGCGGCCAGGCCGTGGGGTCGGTGTTCAACCAGCCCAACACCTACACCGGCACCGCCAACCTCTCGCAAACGCTTTTCCAGGGCGGCCGCCTCGTCTCCGCCACGCGCGCCGCCGGCGAGCTGCGGCAGGCCGCCCGCTTCGACGAGCGCGAGCAGCGCGCGACCGTGACGCTGCAGGTGCAGCGCGCCTACCTGCAGGCGCTGTTCGCCGACCGCATCGCCCAGCTGCAGGAGCGGAATCTGGCGCTCGCGTCGAGCCGCCTGGCGCAGGTGGAGCAGTTCGAGCGTGCCGGACAGGCGGCACGGTACGACGTGCTGCGCGCTCGCGTGGAGCGCTCGAACATCGAGCCGCTGGCGATCGGCGCCCGGAGCGACCGCGAGCTCGCGCTGCTCGATCTCAAGCGTGTGCTCAACGTGGCCATCGAACGCCCGCTCGCTCTCGTGACGCGCGTGGATCCCGCCGGGGCGGTGGCATTGCTCGACGCCATGGTGGACACCGCGGCCGTGGCCGATCGCGCCGCAGTGCGCTCCGCCGAGCTCACCCTCGCCGCGCGACGCCTCGGCATCCGCGTGGCGCGCGCCGACTATTTTCCCGCGCTGAGCGTGTTCTTCCAGTCGGGCTACCAGGCATTTCCCGGTCCCGGGCAGGGATTTCCCACCTCAGGCGGCAGCCTCTCCGCCGACCTCTGTCCAGCCGGCTCGGTCGCGGGCCGCGTCTGCCAGAACGGTGGGTTCTTCTCCGACCGGCAAGCGGGTCTGAACATCTCCGTTCCGATCTTCGACGGCTTCCGCATCCGCTCCAACGTGGACCTCGCCCGCGCGCAGGCACGGCTCGCGGAGCTGGTGCTGCAGCAGCAGCGGGAGGCCGTCTCGCTCGACGTGGCCCGCTCGCGTGCCGAGCT
This sequence comes from Gemmatimonadales bacterium, assembly GCA_038208205.1. GTDB lineage: Bacteria > Gemmatimonadota > Gemmatimonadetes > Gemmatimonadales > Gemmatimonadaceae > AG11. The sequence continues at coordinate 2,070 of JBBQYZ010000528.1, forward strand.
GCGACGCGCCCGCGCGGTGTTCGCCGCCCGTCAGCAGAACTCGGCCGAGGCGGACGAGGCGTTCCGCCTTGCCGCGCTGCGCTTCGCGCGCGGCCTGAGCACGCAGCTCGAGGTGTCCGACGCGCAGCTCGCACTGCTCACGGCGCAGGGCACCGAAGCGCGCGCCACGTACGACCTCTTTCTCGCGTCGGCGGACCTGGCGCGCTCGCTGGGCCGCCCGATCCCCCTGCCCGCTGCCGCCGCGCCGGGTGCGCCGGGTGCGCCGGGTGCGCCGGGTGCGCCATGATGCTTCGACTTCCGAGATCCGCGTGAGCCGCCTGATCCGATCGTTCCACTCGGCGGCGACCATCGCCGCCCTCGGCCTCCTCTGCGCGGGCCTCGCGTCCGGCTGCTCCAAGGATGCCGGCGGCGCGGCGCCGCCGGGCGCACGGACCGGAGGATCGGGTGCGACGCCTGGGGGTCGGGCCGCGCCGTCGATCACGCTCGCGGCGACCGACGTCGCCACGGTGAGCGCGACGTCGATCGAGGACGGCGTGGCGCTGACCGGCGACCTCAATCCGATCGAGACGATCGACATCCGCGCCCGCCTCGACGGGGACCTGGTGGGAGTCTTCGTGCGCGAGGGCGAGCAGGTTGGCGCGGGACAGCTGCTCGCGCGGTTCGAGGCCAGCGAGCAAGAGAGCGGGCGCGCGAGCGCCGAGGCGGACCGCGTGGCCGCGCAGTCGGACCTGGCGAACGCCGAGTGGACGCTGGAGCAGAACGGCCAGCTGCTCAAGGCGGGGGCGATCGCGCAGCAGGCGTACAAGAACTCGCAGCAGGCGGTCGCCTCGGCGCGCGCGCGCGTGGCGGCGGCCAACGCACGGCTGCGCACCACCGGCAACTCCCAGCGCGATACGCGCGTGGTGGCGCCCTCGGCCGGCTTCGTCAACAAGCGGCTGGTCGAGAGCGGCGAGCACGTCACGAAGGGGACGCCGCTGTTCAGCGTGGTGCGCAACAACGTGCTCGAGCTCGCGGCGTCCGTCCCTTCGCGGCAGTCCGCGGCGCTGCGGGTGGGACAGGTGGTGCACTTCGTGGCCGAGGGGCGTCAGTTCGATGGCCGTGTCGCGCGGGTGAGCCCGACGGTGGATCCCACGACGCGCAGCGTCACGGTGTACGTGCAGGTGAACAACCCCGGCGGCACCCTCAAGGGCGGCACCTTCGCCACGGGACGCGTGGTGAGCCGCACGCTGACCGGCGTGCTCGCGGTGCCCACGGCGGCACTGCGGCAGGCGCCTGATGACGGGCATCCGTTCGTG
>JBBQYZ010000529.1:0-3343 GCA_038208205.1 Gemmatimonadales bacterium
GGATGCGGCGCCTGCTCCGCGTGCAGGATCACGGCGAAGACGGAGTACTTGCGGTGACGGTCGGACTCGACCGACCAGCCGCCGCCATACACCATGTCCGGACCCTCCTCGAAGTGCGCGAACAAGCGATTGCGGCTGATCTTGCGCAGCAGCCGCGCCGCGATGTAGTCCGCGCCCTTGATCACGTTGCGCGCGTGCGCAGCGGCATGCCCGGGAAGGCGGAACCGCGTCGCGACGCTGACGAGCTCCTTGAAGGAGTCCATGTACTCTTCACGCACCTTGAGATACCGGCGGTGCTTGGGCAGGAAGGCGAAGCTCACGTTCAGGAGCCGCTCGTGCCGCAACACCTCATCGGTGAAGTAGAGCTTTCCCGTTGCCGAAGCGTCGCGCACGTGTCTCGTATCGTAGAGCGCCATGCTGTCAAACACCGCGCGACTCGCCGGGAAGAACGTCCCGCCGTGGATGAACTGGTGGTCCATGAAGTAGCGGCCGACGAGGTCGCGTTCGTTGCCGATGCCCTTCGGACGCGTGCGGTCCGACAGGAGCAGGAGCCGCGCGTTCTCCACGCCACCAGTGGCGAGCACGAACAACTTTGCCGCCACCACGAACGCATTGCCGTGCAGGCACGCGACACGCACCCTCGTGGCGGTCCCGCCGTCCTCGGTGGTCTCCACCTCCACGACGTTGGCGTGGTGGTAGATCGTCGCGTTCGCCGCGCGCGCCACCTCGTTCGGGAGCTCTACGGTGAACGGAGACTGCGGTCCGTACTGCCAGACGTTCGTGCGCAGCACGGCACGGTCGAGGGGCATCGGGCGCGACCCATCGCGCTCCCACTCCGCCGATTCGTAGCCGCAGGGTCCGAGACGGCAGATCGCGCGGGCGCGCTCGTAGTACGGGTCGAGGTCGGCGCGCACCATCGGCCAGGCCGGGTAGTCGGGCAGCCAGGACTTCGCCTCGAAGTCCACCCTGTCCAGTGGCGCGCAGCGCAGCCCCACCTCCGTCGTCGCCGAGCGGCTGTCCCATGCGTGCGGGGTACCACCGATCCGCCGACGGCGCGACTTCTGGAGCGGATCGAACGGGTCGCCGGTCAGCGTCCCTTCGGTGAGCGCCTGCGTCTCGGGCTCGAAGTCCGGGCCGCCGCCCTCGAGGACGCTCACCCGGAACGCCTGTCCGAGGAGCTCGCGTGCGAGCGTCAGGCCCGCCGGTCCCGTACCGACGATGCACACATCGGTCTCGATGACGGAGTCATGCGGGATGCTGCGCGCATCAATCAGCATGCGCGTCCCTCACGAGAAGCGGCGCGTACACTGCCATGTGCTCATCCACCATTCGCTCCAGCGAGAAGCGCCGGGCGGTCGCCCGCGCGGCGGCGCCAAGCCGAGCGCGAAGCGCCGCGTCGCTCATTAGCCGACGGAGCGATGAGGAGAGAGCGGAGACGTCACCGACAGGGGTGGCGAGCGCGTTCTCGCCGTCAACCAGCACCTCGTCGTTGCCCGCGCACCAGGTACTCGCGATGGCGCAGCCGGCGGCCATCGCTTCGATGACGCCGATGCTGAACCCCTCAGTCTCGGTGGGGAGCACCCACACCGTCGCTGCTGCGAGCCAGTCCGGCACGTCGAACTGCTGCCCCAGCACGTGCACTCGCGCCCCGAGCCCCCGCTCCGCCGCTTGCCGTCGCGCCGCCTCTTCGAGAGACCCACTCCCCACGAACACCAACTGAGCGGCGGGAAACTCCTCCGCGAGGTCGGCGAACGCGGCCAGCGCGTCGAGGGGGCGTTTCTGCGGCTCCATGCGGGCCGAGTAGACGATGAGCGGCGCGTCCGCATCGATGCCGGCGCGCCGGCGTGCAGCTGCGCCGTTGCCGTTCGCGAACCGATCGATTCGCACGCCATTGTAGATCAGCTTCAGACTTTCACGAGGAACGCCGTACCGCACCTGTCGAGCGTACCCGGCCTTCGAGACGCAGATGACGCGTTCTGCATGGCCCCGCACCGCGTTCGCCCAGCGGCGTGTCTCCGGCGTGTCGGCGGACGGCTCATCGTATGGACTATGGATGCTGAAGATCATGGGCGCCGGGTTGATCAGGTCGAGAGCGCGGATGAACGGGTGCCCGAGCACATTCTCGCTGAGGTGATAGTGCACCACGGGCGCCGCCAGCCCGGCGTTGAACCAAGCAGCATCGGCGACCTGGCGCAGCCGCCCGCCGCGGTCGCTGAGCAGTGCTGTGCGCTCCACATCGATGCCGCGCTCGGCCGCGGCCTCGGCGTAAGGACGGGTGCTCTCGAACGCTGGCACCGCGATGCGAGCGCTCACTCCCCGCCTGTGCAGCTCGTCCGCGAGTTCGAGCATGAGCATCGACGCGCCGCCAGTACCGCTGACCAGTCCCACGAGCAGGACTAGCTCCCTCCGTTTTCGCCGGAGCGCACCAGCCCGCGCGATCACCAGCACCTCACGCCGAGCATCGCAGCTCGATGTCGGCGATGCCGCGCCACGTCCGCGTCTCGGCGATGCTCAGCACGGCGGCGGGAGTGAGACGGGCCACGGGCCGGTCCACCTTGGCATCGAGTACCGCGCACTCCAGGTGATACTGGCCGCGCGTGACATGGGCCCGGAAATCGAAGTGGAGCGTGAACCGCCTGCCCGCCGGCACCGGATCGATCCCCAGCTCGCGCGCGCTCACGTTCCCGTCGTAGGCCACGAGCCCGTCGGTGGAGCGATGCAGCCGCACGGCGAACGCCGTGTCGTATAGCGGCTCGTGGGCCACATAATCCACGTCGAGCCGCAGCGAGGTGCCCGGCGCGACCGTGGACACGGCACCCCCGTCTGGTCCGACGAGGCGCGCGCCGAGAATCTCGACCCCGCCGTCGCTCTGGGCGCGCGGTTGCGCGCTGGTCATGCGCAGGTAGGCGCCGATCACGTCGGTCGGCGTGCCCTCGGCCTGAAGGCTCGACTTGAGATACAGGGCCCGGTCGCACAGCTCACTCACCGCCTGCATGTTGTGCGAGACGAACACGATCGCCACGCCGCTGCGTTTGAAGTCCTTCATGCGCTGGATGCATTTCTCCTGAAAGGCGAGATCGCCCACGGCGAGCACCTCGTCGATGATCAGCACATCCGGCTTGAGATGCGCCGCAACCGAGAAGCCGAGGCGCGCGTTCATCCCCGAGGAATAGCGCTTGGTGGGCGTGTCGATGAACGCCTCCACGCCGGCGAACTCGATCACGTCATCCAGCACGGTCGAGATCTCGCGGCGTCGCATCCCCATGATAGCGCCTTGCAGATAGATGTTCTCTCGCCCCGTCAGGTCCGGGTGAAAGCCCGCGGCGAGCTCGATCAGCGCGCC
>JBBQYZ010000530.1:0-3329 GCA_038208205.1 Gemmatimonadales bacterium
ACGTGTTTGCCAACGACCGCACGCTCTCGTCGCTGATGGTCGAGCGCGTCATCGCCGCGCTGGACGACGTTCTCGCGGTGTACCTCCGCTCCGGCCCAGAGTGTCAGACAGCGTGATTGCTCAGGGTACCACGAGTAACGGTGGATGACCCCCGGCCCGTCACGGCGGTGGTTGGGGTCACTCGAGCTGTACCTGACGGGCAACAGGAGGCGTGACCTTTGACAGGTCACGCCTCCTGTTTGATGCCGTCGTTGGCCGGCCGCTGACTCGTCGAGGCGTCTGCCACGAGGCACGCGGTCGTGCTCATCGGCCGAGCGACACGGGCGCAGCTCCGGGATACCCAGTATGCGCGCAGCCAATGACCCTTTATAGTGCCATGATTGACCTTGGTAGTCACTACTATCAACCTTTCTGGTCAACAGTCATGCTGCCTCTCCATCAGCAGCGATATCGTGGGATCCCCTCTCGATAATGAATCGGCATGGAGGTGAGTAGCATCAGTGGGCCGAACCGCCAGCAATCCATGTCGGTGATCGCGCGGCTCCCCCGCCGCTACCGAATCGAACGCGAGCTCGGCGCAGGGGGCATGGCCACGGTCTACCTCGCCGAGGACACGAAGCACGGCCGCAACGTGGCGCTCAAAGTCATGAAGCCGGAGCTCTCCGCCTCGCTCGGCGCGGAGCGCTTTCTCCGCGAGATCGGTATCGCGGCCCGGCTCTCCCATCCCCACATCGTGCCGCTCATCGATTCCGGAGACGCCGAGGGGCTTCTCTATTACGTGAGCCCGTTCATCCCCGGGGGATCGTTGCGCGACCGGCTCGACCGAGAGGGATCTCTTCCGGTGAAGGATGCGCTCCGCATCGCACGGGAAGTGGGGTCGGGACTCGATTATGTGCACCGCAGCGGGTTCGTCCACAGAGACGTCAAGCCGGCCAACATCCTGTTCGCCGATGGCCTGGCACTGCTCGGCGACTTCGGAATCGCATACGCTTGCCAAACCCAGGCGATGGAGGCCCTGACCGACGGCGGCCTCGCCGTGGGCACGCCTGCGTACATGAGCCCGGAGCAGGCGAGCGGAGACCGGCAGCTCGAGAGCCAGAGCGACATCTACAGCCTGGCGTGCGTGCTGTACGAGATGTTGGCGGGCGAGCCGCCATTCCGGGGTAACAGCGCGCGAGCGACGATGGCGATGCACGTGATCGAGTCGCCGCGGCCGGTCAGGATGCTGCGGCCGGAGGTGCGCCCCACGGTGGAGCAGGCGCTCGCCAAGGCGCTCGCCAGGGATCCGGCGCAGCGCTTCGCGAGCGTGGCCGACTTCATTACGGCGCTCGAGGAGGAGGGCCCGCACGGCGGTCGCGTGGCGGCCGCCAGGACGCGGACGATCGCCGTGCTCCCGTTCGTGAACGCGAGTCGTGATCTCGACAACGAGTATCTCAGCGACGGGATCACCGATGAGCTGATCGACGCACTGGCCAAGGTCGAGGGACTCCGGGTGGCGTCGCGGACGTCGGTTTTTGCGCTCAAGGGAAAGCCGCAGGATGTGCGCGCGATCGGCGTACTGCTCGGCGCCACGGTGGTGCTCGAGGGCACGGTCCGCAAGTCGGGAGATCAGCTCCGCATCACCGCCCAGCTCACGTCGGCCGACGACGGGCGGTTACTCTGGTCGCAGCGCTACGACCGGACGCTCGCCGACGTGTTCGCGATGCAGGATGAGATCGCGCGCACGATCGTGAACACGCTGCGCGCAACCTCGTTCGCCGACCTCTCCGAGCCGGAGCGCCACCGCCCGACGGAGAACGTCAAGGCCTACGGGCTCTATCTGCGGGGGCGCTTCGAGTGGAACAAGCGCACCCAGGAAGGAGTGATCGAGGGAATCCGGTACTTCGAGAAGGCGATCGCGGAAGATCAGAACTACGCACCGGCCTATACCGGACTCGCGGACTCCTACGCGCTGCAGGTGGATTATCGCAGCGTGCCCGTGGCCGAAGGATTCGAGCGTGCGAAGGCATACGCGCGCACGGCGATCGCCCTGCAGGAGACGCTGGCCGAGGCGCACGCATCGCTGGCGTGGAGTCTGTTCATCTATGACTGGGACTGGGAAGGTGCCGGGAGTGAGTTTCGCCGGGCGATCGAGCTCGATCCGCAGTACGCCAGTGCGCACCAGTGGTACGCGTTCCTGCTGGCCTCGCAGGCGCGATTCGATGAAGCACTGGTCGAAGGACATACGGCGCTGGAGCTGGACGCCGCGTCTGTGTCGGTTCGGCGCGGCCTGGGGTGGCTGTACTACTACGCTCGACGGTACGATCAGGCGATCTATCATCTGGAGCGTGCTCTGGCGCTCAATCCGACCGCGGAGGAGACGTATCGCGTGCTCGGACTGAGCCTCGCGCAGCAGGGCGATCTCGCAGAGGCGGAGCGAGTGTTGCGCGAGGGCCTGGAGCTGCCCGGGGGAGGTACGTACTCGGTGGCGACGCTCGGCTATGTGATCGCCCGTGCCGGCAAGCGCGCCGAGGCGGAAGCGCTGCTGGCCACGCTCGATGACACGAGGCAGAAGAGTTACGTGTCGCCCGCAGCACTCGCATCGCTCCACCTCGGCCTGGGTGAATGGGACCAGGCGCTCGATTGGGCCGAGCGGGCTTACGAGGAGCGGCGCGGGTGGCTCGTGTACCTCAACGTGAACTCGGTCCTGGATCCGGTACGCGATCAGCCGCGCTTCCGCGCGCTCGTGCGGAAGATGGGCCTTTGACGAGCGTTCCAATCAATGGACCACTAGCGGACTGTGTACGCGCGCTGGTTGTATGACGTGCCGGACTGGCTGCTGGCCATGCTGGCGATCGGCCTCACGGTCGGGCTCTCGATCGGAGTCGGAGCGGTGACACGACGCGCGTTGCATGCACAGGGGCGCGCGGAGCCGGATGCCGCCGCGGCGATCGTCGGATCCATCGGCGTGATCTATGGAGTGCTCGTCGCCATGATCGCGGTGGCCGCGTGGGCCAACTACACGGCGGCCGGCGACGCGATGGAGCGCGAGGCCAACGCGCTCACGGATGTCTTCCGCTACCTCCAAGGCTACCCCGAACCGGCGCGACGACAGTTGACGGCCGAACTGCGGTCCTACGTCGCGCTCGTGATCAGCGACGAGTGGCCCGCTGTGCAGCGAGCGGCAGTGAGCGCGCGGACGGGTAACGCCCGAGATGTGCTCGTGCGAGATTGGGTCGGCTTTGATCCCCGAACCGAGCGAGAGACACTGCTGCATGGCGCGGCTCTGCGGGAGCTGAACGAGCTCCTGGACGCTCGTCGCTCGCGCCTCACTCTCGGTCAGAAAGGAC
>JBBQYZ010000531.1:0-3313 GCA_038208205.1 Gemmatimonadales bacterium
GATTGTGCTCGAGCACATCGTACGCATGGTGCTCTTCCGGCTGCGCGACGCCGCGTCCGACCGCGACTTCCGGCAGCAGCGCGTCCAGCAGACCAAGGTCATCGAGCACGCGGAGCGCCGGATATGCGGACTCCAGCGCAAAGATGCGGGCAAGTTCGTCACGCCGACGTTCGGCCGCTGCATCGTTGACGCGCGGCGCCCGCTCGCGGATGGCCGCGCGCGTCCGCGCATCGATCTCGAACCCCAATTCGCCGGCGATGCGGACGGCCCGAAGCAGACGGAGCGAGTCTGCGTCGAAGACATCAGCTCCGTTCATGCGCACGATGGCGGCGGCGAGGTCGGCGATGCCGGCACACGGATCGATCACGCTCGCGGTGCCAAGTGGCACCGCCATCGCATCTACCGTGAAGTCGCGTCGGCGCATGTCTTGCTGGACTGAGCCCTGCAGTTGCGCGACGTCGATATGCGCCACCGCCCCGTCGTCGAGGACGATGCGCGCAACCGCATTCGCCTCATCCAGCAGCACGAGGTGGCCGTGCAGGTGGTCGGCGACCGTGCGCGCCCAGCCGATGGCGTCGCGGTCAACCGCAAGGTCGAGATCGTCGGCGGCACGGGCGAGCAGCACATCGCGAACGGTGCCGCCGACGACATACGCGTCCAGGCCGGCGTCGCGCGCGAGCGGGCTCAGCACGTCGAGAAGTCGATGGAGGGGCGGCGGCGGCGCGAATACCTTCATGGTGCTGCCAGCGCGCGTCAGGAGACTGCGACCCCCGCCTCTTGCGGCTCATCGGGGCCGTCGTCGACGGAGCGGCGGACAGGGATGAGCTCGTCGGCGTCGGTGAGGTAGTCGATGTAGAGAATTCCGTTGATGTGGTCGATCTCGTGCTCCAGCGCCTGCGCGAGCAGCGTATCAACGGCCTTCAGGCGGATCTCTTTCCCCTCGCGATTCAGGCCCTTCACGGTCACCTGCTTCGATCGCGGGATCTCCGCCTGATATCCGGGGACGGAGAGACACCCTTCGGTCAGGCGTCGCTCTCCGGATTTCTTCACGACTTCCGGGTTGATCAGCTCGATCAGCCCCTCGTCGGGCGTCTCGATCACGACGACTCGCAGCGAAACGCCCACCTGCGGCGCCGCCAGCCCGACGCCAGGCGCGGCGTGCATCGTCTCGATCATGTCGTCGATCAGCCTCTGGATGCCGGCATCGATCTTCTTGACCTTTTTGGCCTTCTGACGAAGCACAGGGTCGCCGGCGATCCGGATCGGCAAGATTTCCATAGCGGGTATCGTAGCGGGACAGCGCCGTCGCGACTAGCCGGAAGCGGCCGGGCTCACACCGACGCCGCGGCGCCGAAGCGGTCGCAGAGGCGGCGGAGCTGCCAGAGGTGCGCCAGGTCGTGCTCGTTCATCTCCCGCGCGACCTCCGTCACCGTGAGCGGGCCCAGGTAGGGGTGGATGCCGCGACGGCGCCAATCGTCATCGTCGAGTGACCAGAGAAGGTGCACGGCCTGCCGGCGCTGGACCGAGAATTCGTCCATCACGTCGAACGCAACCAGGCCCTCGACGGGGTCCTCGGGCTCGACGGAGTCGGCGTCGAATGCCGCGATCCGCGGCTCGTCCATCCGGACGATGCGCTCAAGCCGGTCGATATACCGGCGCTCCATCTCGCACATATGAGTGATGAGCTGGACGCACGACCACTCGCCTTCGTCGGGCTGCCGGTCGAGCGCGTCCTCGTCGAGATCCCAGAGCAGCGACTCCATCGCGTGCGCGGTCTCACGCAGCGCCTTGAGCAGCCAGCTCTTCGGGTCGTATTCGGGCACCGGACGCATCACCACGCCTCCGTGATCACGCATGCTGCGATACTACGCCGATCCATCTCCGTTTACAAGTGCCAACCGGCGCTCGCCGCGGCGTACAATCACGCTCGTGACCAAACAAGACACTCTCGCACCTGTTTCGGCATCGGCGGCCGCGCGCATGGACGCCCTGGTACGCGACGTGCGGTCGTGCACCGCGTGCACGGGCGTCGCCCACAGCCACGTGCTCAGCGCCGCGAACGGCCCGCTCGATGCCTCTGTGATGTTCATCGCGGAGGCGGTGGGACGACGCGGCGGCGCGATCACCGGCGTGCCCCTGACGCGCGACGAATCCGGCAAGCGCTTCGGCGCGTTCCTCGCTCTCGCCGGCATCGACCGCGAGCGCGTGTTCGTCACCAACGCCGTGCTCTGCAACCCGCTCGATGCCGGCGGTCGGAACCGGCCGCCGTCGTCGGCGGAGGTTAGGCGCTGCCGGCCGTTCTTGGCGCGCACGCTCGCGCTCGTCTCCGCGCCAATCGTCGTAGCACTGGGGCGGGTGGCGTTGGAATCGCTGCGCACCATCGAGCCGCACCGCGCGGATCTCCGGCGCTATGCCGGCGCCGGTGTCGCCTGGCAAGATCGCGTGCTCGTCCCGATGTATCACCCGAGCCGCCAGTCCACCCTCCAACGCTCGCAGGCGGACCAGGACGACGACTGGCGTCGCCTGGGCAAGTTCGTCCGCTCCGCCGGCGAACGCGGCTGATGGTAAAGTCGTCACCCCCTCGACGTGCGGTCTCCGTCCTCCATCTTCCATCTTCCATCTTCCATCTTCCATCTTCCATCTTCCATCTTCCATCTTCCATCTTCCATCTTCCATCTTCCATCTTCCATCTTCTCCTTCCATCGTCGCGCGCCGCCTGTCACGCGCCCGCCCCCACCGGTACCCTGCCCCCGTGAACCTGGATGCCCTCCCTTACACCTCATTCCTCGTCCTGATGGAGTTCGCCGTTGGCAACATGCTCGTGTGCCTGCTGGCCCAGTGGCGCGGACGCGTGGCCGCCAGCTTCGTCAAGCTCTGCGCCGGCATGGCCGCGGTCGGCGCGCTGCTGATGCTGCTAAACGCGCTCGTGCTCGACCCGAAGTCGGTGATCGGCGGTTATCGCCTCGATGACGGGATCTTCAACTGGGTGAAATGGGGATCGCTCGTCTTCCTGCTGGCCACTCTCCCATACAACGTGTTCGTCCTCCGAGAGGATCGGCGGCGATCGCTTTGGAGCGGCACCGCGGCGGCGCTGGTCGGCGTCGGGCTGGTCGCCGTAACCGCCTATTTTGTCAGCCTGCCCACGTGGGGCTATGCGGGGGCGCTGCTCAGTATCAGCGCGGGGACGCTGGCCGTCGGGGCGGTCGTGCTGGCGATGACGCTCGGGCATTGGTATCTCGTGACGCCGCGGTTGCCGCGTGAGCCGCTGGAAGAGCTCACTTTGCTGCTCGTCGGCGTCGTCCTGTTGCAGGCC
>JBBQYZ010000532.1:0-3313 GCA_038208205.1 Gemmatimonadales bacterium
CCTTCGAACTCGCGTCGCCGCGCCATCGCCAGCGCGATGGAGGGCGTGCGCTCGCCGCGCCGCACCGAGGTGACGATGTCGAGCAGGTGCTCGGCGTAGTCGGTCGCGCGTGTTCCGCAGGCGAGGGCGAGGTCGTCGCAGGCGCGCTCGCTCTCGGCGCGCAGGCGCTTGGCCGCGGTCCAGACCAGCGGGTGGAACCAGTAGACGGCGCAGGCGAGCCGGCCGAGCGTGTGGCCCACGAGGTCATGGCGACGCACGTGCGCGAGCTCGTGCAGCAGCACGGCGCGGCGCCGGTCGAGCGTCCACTCGTCGCACTCGGCGGGAAGGACGATGGTCGGCTGCAGCAGGCCGCAGGCGAAGGGCATCTTGGCGTACTCGCTGCGCAGCAGGCGCGGCGGGGCGTCCAGCCCGAGTCGGTCGGCCACTTCATACAGGGGCGTGCGCCAGCTCGCGTCGTCGAGCGCGCGGCTCTGGCGAATGATCCTGCTGACCGCGAGCGCCGACCAGGCGAGCGAGGTGACGATCGCCAGCCCTACCGCCGCCCAGAGCGCGAGGAGGAGGGTGAGCGTGCTCGCGCCGCGCAGCTCCTCGATCGAGTGCGCGATGACCGCGCGCGGCGGCACCGGCGCGAGCGCGGCGGGAAGCTCGATGTCCATGGCGGTCCATCTGCCGTGCGACGTCGGCAGCGCGGCGCGCGATGATGGCGCGTCAGCGACGAGCGCAGTCTTGCGCTCGCCCGCTTCTGCGGGTGCGGGTGCGGGTGCGACCGCATCGGCCACGAGCGCCGTGCGGGGCAGGATGGCCACGCGCAATGGCGCCCATGCGGTGAGTGCGGGCACGAGCAGGAGCGTGCCGAGCGCCACGAGCCACACGAGATGGCGTGCGCCCGCCGAGGCGCGCTGCATGGCAAAGGTGACGCCGAGCGCGGCGAGGAGGATGATCGTGGCTTTTGCGAGCAGGAACAGGAGGGGCAGATTCCGGCCGGACGCGCCGAGCGGGAGGAGAAGATCCGTCGTCATCGTCGTCTATCTCCCGCTCTGCCGGGCGCGGCGGATGCTGGCGCGCAGGCGTTCGACGTCGGCTTCGGGCATGTCGACATCCGACATGCGGAGGAGCGCGGTGACCGCCTGCTCGGGCGAGCCGGCGAAGTAGGTGCGAACGACGTGCGCGAGCACGTCCTCGCGTGCCGTCTCGGTGGCCTGCGTCGGGTAATAGACGTAGCGCGGCCCGTCTTCCTTGTAGCGAATCAGCGTCTTCTCGGCGAGGATGCGCAGCACGGAGCGCACGGCCGAATAGGTCGGCGGGTCCGGCAGGTCGTCCATGATCTCGGCCACCGTGGCCTCGGCTCGGCGATGCAGGATGTCCATCACCTGACGCTCGCGGCGGGACAACGTGGGGGCTGCTGACTCGGTCTTTCTAGGCATGATCGCGCGGCCGGAGAGACGTGGGTGCTGCGGGCGGGGCTGTCGGGAGGCGATGCTGAAAAATCACCTGTGCTGATATTTCAACTGTTCGACAGTTCTGTCAAGGACCAGTTTCTCGCCGGGGACGCTGGCCGCGCCGAGGGGGAGGGCACACCTTACCGCCGCCGGTCTCGGTCCCTCCCACGCCCCGCCACATGCCCTACGCCAGCCGGACGAACAGACTGCTCGGACAGATCGTGGACGGACTGATCACCTCGATCCCCGTCCTCATCGCCGTCGTCCTCAGCTCAGTGAACGAGACGATCGGCTCGGTGGCGATCTTCGTCGCCTTGCTCTTCAGCGCCGCCTATTATTTCCTCGCCGACGGGTTGAGCGGCGGAGGCAGCCTGGCCAAGCAGTGGCTGCACATGGCGGTGGTGGATGCCCGCTCCGGCGCTCCCTGCAGCTTCGGGCAGTCGTTCCTGCGCAACCTGCTGCTCGCCGTGCTCGGCCCGATCGACTGGGTATTCATCTTCGGCGAGCAGCACCAGCGACTCGGCGACAAGCTCGCCGGGACGGTGGTGGTCGTGGCAGGTGCATGACGTGAGGTGCGCCGTATGCCCCCACGTCCCCTGACCCGGCTGCGGAGACTCTGCCTGGCGCTGCCCGAGGCGCACGAGGTGGAGGCGTGGGGCGAGCCCACCTTCCGCGTGCGGAACAAGATGTTCGCCATGTACGCCGCGGCGGAATCGCACCATGGCGCGGGGCGGCCCTCGACGTGGGTGAAGGCGATCGCGGCGAACCAGCAGCTGATGGTGCGCGCCGAGCCCGCGCGGTTCTTCGTGCCACCCTACGTGGGCCGGAGCGGCTGGGTCGGCGTCCATCTCGATGGCGACATCGACTGGAGCGAGCTCGGCGAGCTGCTGCGCGACGCGTGGCGCCTCGCCGCGCCCAAGCGGCTCGCGGCGCTGCACACTCCGTAGGAGCGGAATGGGACCGACTCGACTCGAGGCGTTCAGCGACGGCGTGCTCGCGATCATCATCACGATCATGGTGCTCGAGCTACGCGTCCCGCACGACGCCAGCGGGGCCGCGCTGCTCGCGCTCTGGCCCGTCTTCCTGAGCTACGCGCTCAGCTTCGTGAACGTCGGGATCTACTGGAACAACCATCACCACATGCTGCGCGTGACACGTCGGGTAAACGGCGCACTCCTCTGGGCCAACCTGCACCTGTTGTTCTGGCTCTCGCTCGTTCCGTTCGTCACCGCGTGGATGGGGGAGAATCATTTTGCGCCCCTGCCCACGGCGGCCTACGGCGTGGTGTTGCTCCTCGCTGCCATTGCCTACTGGGTGCTGCAGCGTTTGATCATCCGCAGCCAGGGCGACGGCTCCCTGCTGGCACGCGCCGTGGGTGGCGACGTGAAGGGAAAGCTGTCGCCGGCGTGTTACGTGGCCGCCATCCCGATCGCGTTCGTGAGTACCTGGATGGCCGGAGCGCTCTACGTCCTCGTGGCGCTGATGTGGCTGGTGCCAGATCAGCGGATCGCCCACGTGATCGACGTCGCGACCGACGACGCCTGACTTTACGCACCCCACTTCATGACCCGACGCGCCATGTCACGCTCGAGCTTCCTCCGCTGCGCACCGCTCGCCCTCCTGACGCTCGCCGCACCAGCGCGCGCCCAGTCGCGCGACCGCGCGGTCGCCGACAGCTCGCCCTTCCGACCACTGGCGCTGCCAACGCCCTCCCTGACACGCACGGCGGCCGGACGACCCGGCCCACGCTACTGGCAACAGCGCGCCGACTATCGCATCACGGCGTCGCTGGACACGGCGCGCCACCTGCTGCGCAGCCGGGAGACGATCCACTACGTCAACCACTCGCCCGACTCGCTGCCCTACCTCTGGCT
>JBBQYZ010000533.1:0-3302 GCA_038208205.1 Gemmatimonadales bacterium
AATAGCTCAGTTGGTAGAGCACAACCTTGCCAAGGTTGGGGTCGCGGGTTCGAGTCCCGTTTCCCGCTCTCCGGCGGAGAGAACAGATGCGGGAGCGGTCGGTGACCGCTCCCGCATTGTCATCGTGGCCCGGGTGGCGAAAAGGCAGACGCGGGGGACTTAAAATCCCCTCTCCGCAAGGAGGTGCGGGTTCGATTCCCGCCTCGGGCATGACCGACTCCCGTCGCCAGCGACCGGGCGTGACGCGCGTCCTGGTTATCCGCTCACTCCACGAACGGTTAGTCTGCTCGAAAGTACGCGTCCACGGTCCACGACACGATCTGGGCGGGAAGGGCGCGCTTGTCCGACCAATCCCGCGAAGAGGGCGCGACCTCCCGCTCGACGATCGTCTTGACCTGCACCAGCACCCGCTCCGGCGGCCAGCCGCGCTCCCTGGCGTTCTGGACGTACGCCGCGATGATCTCGCGCAAGGTCTCCGTATCGGCGTCGTGTCGCTTCAAGAAGGTGCGGAGCGCCGAGCCCACGGAATCTGCCGCGCCGTCGGTCGTGGCGGGCGAAGAGCGTAGAGGAAGGTCAGGCATCATCACCCGCGTCTCCTTGCAGTGGAGGACAGTGGCCGCGCACGGTGCGGACTCACGGTCACGGTAGCACGGCGGAGGATCGGGGTCAAGACGGACATTCCGTTACATACTTCGCGCGAAAAGAGCGAGCAGATGCGCGGCCGCCACCCGTCGTGTCAGCAGCGCCACATCGCGGCGTAGTAGACCCAACGCCGCGGCGGTGTACCGCGGGCATGACCCTTCCACTCCACCACTCGGCACGATGCTCGGTTCACCGCCGGACCGACGACGCATCACGTCCGACGAGGGACGCTCGCATGTTCGAGCCACGGAGCTGGCTGGCCGCCAAGCGGCTGAGTACGTTGGAGCTGTCCCTCGCGCCACAGCCAGGCGATGAGATACGGCTGTCTGGCGGCGCCGTCGCCGTGGTGCGCATGCTGTCGGGGCGGTACGTGCGGCACGAGGTCTGGACGGTCGAGACTACCGCGGGCGCGATGATCGAGGTGGTTCCCGCTGACCAGAAGGAGGACAGCCCGTGTCGCTGGCGAGAGCTTCTGCGCACCCAATGATCGGCTGGCGACGAAAGTATGGGCAGCCGCGCAAAAGTATCGGGACCGATGGATGCGAATGGTCGGCCGAAGCCGGGCAGAAGGGAAGTGCCGGGCGACATGAGTCGGCGGCGGACGGGAGGGTCCTCGATACCCGCCCGTCGCACGGTCGTCCTTGACAAACACGCACCCTCTCTGGCGCCGTCCCACATGCTGCGCAGAGGGGTGACCGACGCCGGCTGGCCATCCATGAAAGCACCGCGCCCCATCCTCACCGCAATCGTGCATGCCGACGGCCGGGTGCCGATGATGCAGCTGTACTTTCCCGGTGCCGCGCCGCGCTGGATTCTCGTGCCCATCCAGCAACCGGGCGATACTATGCGTGCGGCGGAAAGTGCGGCCGGGCGGCAGCTCGAGGCGATGACGGACAGCGAAGCGGACCAGCTGTGCGCTGCCGCGCAACAGGTCGAAGTCTCTCGTCCAGACGACCTTCAACATGCACCATCGGCGTGGACGGCGCCGGCAGACCCGGCGACTCGGTCGCGTTAGCGCGGGCGTGGGCCCGCGCCGCGTCGATCGAGACGCGTCCGTTGATCGCGACCTGGGGAAAGTCCCCGGTGCGGAGCCAGTTCGCGATCACCCAGTCGAGGCGGTCCGTCTCCACGCTTCCATCACCGAGCCGGACGCCGCCGAACGACGGTGATCGAGTGTCCTCCAAACGGACACCCCCGTCGACGGGAAAGCTACCTACGCCGTCCGTCCCGCTTGCCGCGAGACAGAGCCCGATTGCGAATGTCGCGAGCGCGCCACCGACACAGAGACAGACAACCGCGATGATGATGGAGTCGCGAGCCATGCTCCTCCCGATCGATGTGAGGTGGCATCACCGAATGTCCGAGCCGCTCCCCAACATGGTGGCGAAGCAGCCTCCCGCTCGACTCTAGGTAACACACCGACGCTTGGAACCGCACATCGAACACACGCACCTCCGAGCCGTTTCACCGGTGCGCCAATGAGGCGGGCCCTTCCGATTCTCGTCGGCGCGGGACTCTTTCTCGCGTTGTGGATCGTTATCCCCGGACCGACACCCTTCTTTCTCGCCCTGTCCGTCGTCGTCCGAGAGCTCGCGCCCTGGCTGCTGATCGTTAACGTCGTGCTCCTAGCAGCCACGATGCACGTCCGGATCCATTCTCGGTGGACCGGGACTCTCCACGCCATCGCGCTGTGCGCCGTTCTGCTGCCGCTACTTCCGATCGCGCGTGTAGGCGACACCGAGCAAGCGCTGGATCGCGAGATGCGCCGCGCGCTGGGACGCGCCTATGACGATCGGCTCTCTCCCGCCGGCCGCAGCAGAATGCGGGACGCGCCGTTTTCCCTGCTCGACGCCCTGACCGGCGTCCCGCGGGCACATCTACCGCACCCGCAAACCGTGACATTCGCGGCGATCGATGGCGTGCCGCTCCACATGATCGTGTATCGCCCCGGCGAACGAGGTCTTCACGCAGCCGTGCTCCAGATCTACGGTGGCGCCTGGCAACGCGGGGAGCCGGCCGACAACGAGGCATTCAGCGCGTACCTGGCCGGGCGCGGATACGTCGTGCTGGCGACGGACTATCGACACGCGCCCCGATACCGCTTCCCGGCGCAACTGGACGATGTGAGCGCCGCGCTCGACTACATCCACCGGCACGCCGCAGAGCTCAGCGTCGACACGATGCGATTGGCGTTACTGGGTAGATCGTCGGGAGCGCACCTGGCGCTGATGTCGGCGTACATCGCCACGGCGCCGCGAGTCCGGGCCGTCATCGATATCTATGGTCCCGTGGACCTGCGCGAAGGTTGGCTGAGAGTGCCGCGCCCTGACCCGATCGGCGTCCGCTCGGTGCTCGAGACCTTTCTCGGCGGCACTCCCGATTCTCTCCCGCAGCGCTACGCGGCGGCCTCGCCGGTCAACCTGGTCCGGCCGGCGCTGCCTCCGACGCTTCTCATCTACGGTGGCAGCGATCACGTCGTGCTCCCCTCCTTCGGGCGCGAACTCGCTGATCGACTGCGTGCGGCCGGTGATACGGCCGCGCTTCTGGAGATCCCCGATGCGGAGCACGGGTTCGACTACTTTCTCTCCGGGGTCCACGGTCAACTCGCACTCTACCACATCGAGCGCTTTCTGGCCTGGGCGCTCCGGTGAGCGCTGAAG
>JBBQYZ010000534.1:0-3293 GCA_038208205.1 Gemmatimonadales bacterium
ACTTCGGTGCTGACGACCTGCGATTCGCTGCCCGAGACGCGCGAGAAGTACGCGGTGCGGTAGCGCGGCGACGCATCCGCGCTGTCGCGCTCGCCGACCACCCGGATGTGCTCCTGCACCGGATTCGCTTCCTGGTTGAGCGTGCGGACGACCTCCGCCACGACCGCATCGACGCCCGGCGCCGGCCGGAAGCGATACGCCACGCGCACGTGATATGGCACGCCGCGCAGCGCTGGCGACGTGTCGTTGGGGAGCGCCGAGGCCATGCGCGTGACCTCCGCGGCCACGCGCGCCGAGTCCGTGCGTGAAAGCCGCTCGATCGGCACGAGCGGGATCGGCTTCGCGCTTCCGGTGACGAAGCCCACCGACCACGCCGGCAACTCACCCGCGCCAGTGCCCGGCACCAGCGTCGCTCTGGGCCAGCTCGCACAGTCGCGCGGCAGGTCCTCCGGCACGAGACCCGTCGCCTTCACCGGATGCGCCTGACCGCTCTGGTCCAGCACCTCGAACGTCACCGCCCTCAGCGGCGCGCCGCTGAACTTCGTCGTGTCGAACAGCTCCGTGTACCGCGGAAACACGACCGTGGCCTCGGAGGGCGAATCGCCGTGCACCAGCATTACCCCGCCCGCACTGGAGTCCCACATCGACGCTGGCGGCGGTGATGTCGTCGTGTCCGGCGGCGTGGCGGGTGGCGTCACGGCCGTCGTTCCGCTGTCGACACGGGCGGGCTGGCGCGGCCGCTCGCAAGCCGCCACCATGGAGCCGGCGGCCAGCAACGCGAGCACGACGAAGGGGAGGCGCATTCCCCAAAGGTGACCGCCCCCCGCTCACGCGTCAACGGAACGCAGCACGCTCCGGCCCATGCGCGGCTACGTCACGCGACGTATTCTGCGCCGCCCATCGCACGCGCACCATTCGCACGCGCACCGTTCGCGCGCGCACCGTTCGGCAGCCACCAGCCCGAGACCTCCCGCATGGCACACGCAGCCCCGGCCGCACCGATCAGCATCGCCACGGACGACACCGGTCCCGTTCGCCGAGCGCCGGCGCGGGAGCGGTGGAGCTGGGCGCTGTACGATTTCGCGAACACGATCTTCTCGATGAACATTGCCACGCTGTACTTCAACCTGTGGCTGATCTCGGATCTCGGCGCGAGCAACAGCGCCATCGCGCTCGGCAACGGCATCTCCTCGGCGCTCGTCGCGCTCTCCATCCCCATACTCGGCGCCATCTCCGACGTGCGGCGGCGACGCGTGCCGTGGGTCATCTGGCTGACGCTGATCGCCGTCGCGGCTACCGTCGCGATCGGCATCATCGGTCAGCAGATGGTGCCGTTGTACGGCGAAGGCGTGCTGGGCGGCACGCCGCATCCCGCCGACTGGCACATCGGCGGCGCACCGCTCGTGTGGATCGTGGTCGCATTCGTCGTCGCCAACTACGCGTACCAGGGCGCCCTGCCCTTCTACAACGCCATGCTCCCCGAGCTGGCGCCCGTCGAGGAGCGGGGACGCCTCTCTGGCCTCGGCACCGCCGTCGGGTACGTGGGCTCGATCGTCGGCGTCGTCATGATCGCGCCCTTCTTCAACGGCAGCGTCGCGGGACTCGTGCAACTCTCGCCATCGGTGACGGGCGCGTTGCGCACGCTCGTTCCCTTCACCTCGCATGCAGGCCGCGTCTCCACCTTCGTCCCGACGGCGCTGCTCTTCCTGCTGTTCTCGCTTCCCTTCTTTCTCTTCTGCCGCGATCACGATCCGGCGCCCGGCAAGCAGCCCATCCCGTGGCGCGAGGCCTTTCGCTCGCTGGCCGCGACGGTGCGCGACTCCCGGCGCCACCCGGGCGCGCTCCGCTTCATCATCGCGTCGTTCATGTACCAGGACGCGATCGGCACGATCATCTCCTTCATGGCCGTCTACGCCGTGGAAGCCATGGGATTCCAGGCCGGAACCGAGGTCCGGCTCTTCGTCATCCTCACGGTGCCGGCCGTGTTCGGCTCCTACCTCGCCGGCATCCTCGTGGACCGGATCGGCCCCAAGCGCACGATCATGCTGGTGATCGCCGCCTGGATCGCGCTCCTCGTCGCCATGATGCTGGCGCCGTCGCGCGCCGCCTTCTGGGCCGTGGGCTTCGGCATCGGCCTCATCTACGGCGGCGTCTGGACCGCCGAGCGTCCGTTGTTGCTGACGTTGATCCCCGACCAGGAGGCGGGGCGCTTCTTCGGGCTCATGGTCCTGTCCGCCCGCGCCGCCGCAGTGCTCGGCCCCTTCATCTGGGCCGCCGCGGTCGACGGGCTCACGCCGTACTTCGGCAAGGCGATCGCCTATCGAGCCGCGGTCGGAACGGTGGCGGTCGGCATGCTCCTATCGCTCGCGTTGCTCGCCGGCGTGCCGGACAGGTTCCGCGGACGGAGCGCCTGACCCGTGCTCTACCGGCTCCTCCGCTGGCTGGCCGGAACGGCGCTGCGCTGCTCGCATGGCTGAGGACCGAGGCGCTGGAGATCGAGGCGATGTCGAGGGAGGCGCGGCAAACGGCGTGATTCTGCGATCATGGCGGCATGGTGTCGCTATGAGAATCGTTGAAGTCAACGCCTGGGTGGGAGAAAATCGCTGACCAGATCCCAGTGCCACGCTTCCTGCCGTTCGCCGGTCCTGGGATCTTTGAGGGGATGGTACTGTAGCCGCCGCTCCGGCAGCCCGACGCGCCGTCCGTACTCGAGCAGGAGCTCGCGGTCGGTGGAGACGAGGTGGGCCATGGGATGGCCCCTGTACGTGTGCCGGTGCAGCCACAGGCCGCCGTCCATGGCGTGGATCATTCCATCGCGTCGCTTCTCGAACTCACGCGGTGGGAAGCGCGCGTCGTCCGCGTGCCCATCCACGGTCATCGGGACTGCCGAGGAGTGCCTGGGGAGGACGCTACAGGCAGGCGATCTCGTTGGACCTGGTCGCCGGCGGGGCGGGGGGGGTCACGCCGTAGTAGACGTAGCAGCTGATGGTGTAGCCATCCGCGTCGACCTTGCCCGACCATCCGTTGAGCTCCGCGCTCAGGATGGTCACGGTGAAGCCGGGGTTGGTCTCGAATGTCAGGTTGGCGATGCTGGGCGAGTAGCCGTCCTGCACGGTCCAGTAGGCTTCCTGGGTCGTCATCAGATTCTTCATGATGGTCTTGGTCTTCGCGCGGATCGCCTTCTCCTTGATGCCATGCAGTCCGCGCAAGCCGATGATAGCCAGGATCCCTATCACGACTATGACGAAGGAAAGCTCGACCATTGTAAAGCCAGAGCGCTTTGACTGGCGCAT
>JBBQYZ010000535.1:0-3285 GCA_038208205.1 Gemmatimonadales bacterium
GACACCCTGCGCGGGACGGTCTCGCCCAACACGATCGACAACTACACCACGATCGCCCGGCTGCACGTCCTTCCGCAGTTGGGGCACAAGCGGCTCAACCGACTCACGCCAGCCGAGGTACACACGTTGCTGGCGTCGAAGCAGGACGCTGGGTACTCGCCGAGCAGGGTCCGCCGCATCCGCGCCGTGCTGGTCCAGGCGATCAAGCAGGCAGAGCGATGGGGACTCGTGGGGCGCAACGTGGCTGCGCTCACGGACGGGCCGCGTATGCCCAAGCGCGAGGGACGCTCGCTCACCATCGAGCAGGCGCAGGTGCTCCTCGAACGGGCACAGGGCGACCGGCTAGAGGCGCTCTACATCGTGATGCTGTCTCCGTCGTGGGGAGGCGCTCGGCCTAGCGTGGGACGACCTCGACCTCGACGCGGGGACGCTGATCATCCGGCAGGCGCTCAAGCGCGAGGGCGGTGTCCTGGTGCTCGGCGCGGTCAAGACCGCGGGATCGCGCCGTGCGCTCAACGTTCCCGCACAGGTCGTTGATGCTCTCAGTGCCCACCGGCGCCATCAGGCCCAGGAGCGCCTTGCCGCACGGACGGGATGGGCGGACACGACCTTGGTCTTCACCACCACCATCGGCACGCCCATCGACCCCGCCAACTTCCGGCACTACTTCGCGGCGCTCGGCCAGCGCGCCGGGCTCGGACACTGGCATCCACACGAGCTGCGGCACTCGGCAGCATCGCTGATGTTGGCTCAAGGCGTTCCGCTCGAAGTGGTCTCGGACATCCTCGGTCACGCAAGCATCCGCATGACCAAGGACGTGTACGGGCACATGATGGCGCCACAGCGCCAGGCAGCGGCTGACGCGATGGGCCGCGCGCTTTGGGGTGCGTGAACTGCGTCCGGATGGCGCGCGGGGTGTCCGTGGCTACACACTTGGCTACATCTCGTGCCGCGCGACACAGGTCGAGACACGACGCAGTCGCCTGACCAGCAGTTGTGGGAGTGGGCCGTGAGGGACTCGAACCCCCGACCCCTTGCGCGTCATCCAAGTGCGGCGCAGTTCAGCGCGTATCCGTGCGTGTCGCTGAGTGCCGTTGAGCAGGGATTCGCGCGTCGATCAGTCCAGCGCGATTCATTGCGTCCACCCTATGGGGTTCATTCCGTGATCATTGCACCTGCCTGCCTCGCGGCCAGCTGCGGACGGCGCGGCGAGCGCAGCGTCGGTGAGCCGCACTCGTCGAGGTCTGTCGCCATCGTCATTCTTCCGCCTCCCCGGTTCGCTGCAGTGCGAACCACTTGTCAAACAGTGTTCATATCTTCCAACACTGTTGGGAAGCGTCCAAGTAGCGAGATGCCGTTCGACACTCAGCCATCGCTCCGGCACCGGCCGTTCTTCCGTTCGCTTTCAGGGTCCTTTTCGAGCGCTCGGCGGTGGACTGCGCGGCGCGGCTTCACTGACGCAGGCGGAGCGACGACGTCATCAAGTAGTGGCCACAAACCCTTGGACGATCGGCGCTTTCGCGGATGCAACGACCCCTCCGGCGTGCTCGGCGGTGATGGCAAGCGCAGTGAGCCGACCGGCCGCCTTGAAGGGCGTGATCGTTAGCTCGCTGCCGAGGACACCGAGGGAGATCGTCTGAGCGCCGATGACTCCCCAGAGCTGATACGTCTGGTCGCGGTCGAGTTGAGGCAGCTGCGCCCGCACGAGGTACCCGCGCCCGTCCGGGAGCACGACCGCGTCGACAACCTGCGAGCCGTCGTCCGATCGGAGCCGAGCAGTTCGTGCGCCGGGCATCACCGCAGCCGCAGCCGCGGCTTGACCAAGACCGCGCTGGTCGGAGAGCGCCGCGAGTTGGTCGATGCGATGGTCTTGCCGCACGACCTGCATGCTGAGCACAGCTACCACCACCGCGGCGGCGGCCGCGAAGAGGCGCATCGGGCGTCGTCGGCGCCGGATCGAGATCGGCGTCGGGAGCTCGAACGGGGGTGGCGGCTCCTCGAGCCCGGCAGCGATGCGCGACCAAACGCCTTCCGGTGCCGCCGCCCCCACGAACAACAGTGTCGCTGCCTCGCGATGGTCGACGACTTCGCTGCGGCAGCGCGGGCATTCACGTACATGATCGTCGATCGCGGTGACCTCATCGGGATCCACCGCGTCGAGGGCGTACGCGCCCAGGAGCTCCTGGATATCGGCGTGGGTCAGCTGTGGTGCCATGGTTGTCCGGTCTCGGTGTCGACGAGATCCGCGCGCATTCGCTTCAGACCGGCGCGAATTCGGCTCTTGATCGTTCCTTCTGGCGTGTCCAGCAGGGTCGCGACCTCTCGATAGGTGTAGCCGTCGAAGTAGGCGAGCTCGATGGCCTGGCGCTCCCCCACTGGAAGCCCGGTCATGACGTGCTCGACGCGATCTGCGACAGCAAGATCCCACGCTTCTCGCTCGACGTCGTAGCCGGCGGTCGCGGCTTGTCGCGCGTCGCGTTCCTCGCGCACGCGTCGCGACGTCTCTGCCCGGATTCGGTCGACCGACCGACCATGGGCCTGGGCGAGCAACCAGGAACGAAGCGAGCCGCGTCCCGGGTCGAAACGGTCGGGTGTGGTCCACAGTCGGAGAAAGACCTCCTGCGCGACCTCCTCGGCGATCTCGGGGTCGCGAACGACACGTCTCGCCAGGGCGACGACGGCGCCGGCATGGCGACGGTAGACCTCAGCGAGTGCGTCTTCATGCCACCGCGCGATCGCGACTATCAGCGCAGCGTCACTCGACTGGTTCAGGTCTTCGGGCACCGTGTGTCTTCGGCGCCACTGCTCGAGGCGGATCACTCGCGCTCGGATCACCGCACGTTGCGTCATCCGCATCGCTGCGGGCTCCGTAGTCCACCTACCGGACCGGAGCTCATCCTGTTGCATCGCGCTCTGTGCGCTGAGGCTCCCGGCCAATTTCACCGTCGAAGGAAGACCCAAATGCGCAACCCTCTTGCCCCTCTCCCCACTCGTCACGGCGCGACGCTCGCAACGCTGTTCGTCGCGCTGGGCCTCGTCGCCTCCTGCGGGAGTGCGAAGGACGTCTCCGCAGGCCGCGTCCAGGCGCCGACATCGTCCGCCCAGGGTTCGGCCGTTGCGATCGACACATTCATGTTCACGCCCAAGCTTCTCCACGTCCACCTCGGTGACACAGCGATGTGGACGAACAAGGACAGCATTTTGCACACCGTGACATCGGGCGCGCGCGAGTACGACCCCTCCGACAGCGGCCACGTCACGGCGACCCACAAGGACGGAATGTTC
>JBBQYZ010000536.1:0-3284 GCA_038208205.1 Gemmatimonadales bacterium
GGTCGCGGCGCAGCTTCCGGAGCGCCTCGCGTGTGCGCGCCGGCAGATACCCGGTCGCGTAAACTGAGGCGTTCGTCGACTGCGAGAAGTACTCGGGCGGCCCGTGGTCGAGCAGCGGAATGGTCCCGTTGGTCGCGATCCGCTGGACGTACGAGAAGTGTGCTGGCTCGTCCGGGCCCTGCCATGGCGGAAGCGCCACAGCCCACACGAGGCCCCGCAGCAGAGCCGCGAGAACCACGAGGCCCACGGCCAGACCCATCCTTTGGCGGCTCGACTGCACGTCAGCGAGTCCAGGCGAGCAATCTCGTCGTCACGCCAGTCACACCGTCAGCCGCTCGAGGTCGGCTTCGACCATCATCGCCATCATCTGCTCGAACGTGACGCTCGGCCGCCAGCCCAACTCGCGGCGTGCCTTGCTCGCATCGCCCACCAGCAACTCGACTTCAGCTGGGCGCAGGAAACGCTCGTCGGTCACGACATGCTGGTTCCAGTTAAGACCGACATGCCCGAACGCGACATCGCAGGCGTGACGAATGGTGTGCGTGATGCCCGTCGCGATGACATAATCCACGGGCACGTCACTCTGCAGCATGAGCCACATTGCGCGCACGTAGTCGCCGGCAAATCCCCAGTCACGCTGAGCGTCGAGGTTGCCGAGGCGGAGTTCGGCCGCCAGCCCGAGCTTTATTCGCGCCACTCCGTCGGAGATCTTGCGTGTCACGAACTCGAGCCCGCGACGGGGCGACTCGTGGTTGAAGAGCATCCCGGACACTGCGAACATGTCATAGCTCTCGCGGTAGTTCACGGTGATGAAGTGCCCATAGGTCTTGGCGACACCATATGGACTTCGCGGGTAGAACGGTGTGTTTTCGCTCTGCGGCACCTCACGCACCTGGCCGAACATCTCAGATGAGGATGCCTGGTAGAAGCGGATCGACGGATCGACGCTGCGGACGGCCTCGAGCATACGCGTCACGCCGACCGCCGTGAACTCGGCCGTGAGGACGGGTTGGGTCCAAGACGTGGGCACGAAACTCTGTGCTGCGAGGTTGTATACCTCGTGGGGCTGGCTCGTACGCAGAGCCTGCTGGAGGGACACCTGATCGAGCAGGTCGGCCTGCAGGAGCTCGATGCGGCCCTCGAGATGAGCGATGCGTTCGAATGACTCAGTGCTGGAGCGGCGCACGACCCCGCTCACCTCGTACCCCTCCGCGAGCAAGAGCTCCGCGAGGTACGACCCGTCCTGGCCGGTGATTCCCGTGATCAGCGCACGCCGGGGTTGGGTGCTCATGAGGTGGTCACTCCTTGTCGTGCGGCGTCGAGCACATCGGCAAGTGTTGTGCCGAGGGGCCGGACTGGGCTCCAACCGGTTGCCTCGGTCAGACGGGCGTGCGAACCCACCAGCAGCGGAATGTCGGTGGGCCGCATACGGCCAGGATCGACCTCTACGGCGATCTCCATCGTCGCGAGTGAAAGCAGCTGCTCGAGGATCGATGACATCGCGTGCGCGGTGCCTGTCGCGATATTGAAGACATGTGGCCCGCCGCGCAAGTTCAGCAGGCGGACATATGCGTCGGCGACGTCCCGCACATCCGAGTAATCGCGCTGGGCGGTGAGATTGCCCACTTGCATGACCGGTGGCGCCTGGCCGGCTTCAATTCGTGCGATCTGGCTGGCAAAGGAGGCAACCGCGAACCTCTCGCTCTGTCCGGGGCCGGTGTGCGGGAAGGGCCGGGCGACGACGAGATCGATATCAGTACGGGCACACGCGAGTTCTGCCGCTGCCTTCGAGCGACCGTAAGGAGAGGCTGGTGCAACCGGTCGCGCCTCGATGATCGGTGCCTCTTCTGGAGTCATGTGGCCGTAGACCTCACTAGAGGACACCGCCAGAAGCCTGGCGTGGGGCGCGTGCGCCTTGACTGCCAGCGCGACGTTGAGCGTGCCGAGAGCGTTGACTTCCCAGACATCGTGCTCCCTGCTCCACGCATCAGCGACCGATGTGATAGCAGCGAGGTGCGCTATAGCGTCCGGCTTGGCTTTTTTGACGTCGCGCGCGACCGCTTCTGCGTCTCGCACGTCGGCGGTCGCTAAAACGGTCTCGACGCCGCGCTCCGCGAGAGCTGACCGGAGATGGCGTGCCGCGAAGCCGTTGGAACCCGTCATCAGCACGCGCTGCACGGCGCCGACGGTAGCAGGCGCTCGGTCGCGTAACGTTTGTCCGAATGCGGCCCGGGCGGCGGATCATAGGGTTGAATCTGCTGTACCTCGTACCTGGCAAGGTGGGCGGCACGGAGATCTATGCGCGTCGACTCGTGCATGCGCTCGCCGCTGCTCGGCCCGGGTGGAGGTGGGTCGCATATTGCGGATCGGATGCCCGCCACGCCCTGAAAGAGGAGCGCTGGCCGGCGTCCGTGAGCATCGTGCCATCCCCGCGCCCCTCTGCCGACAAGGCCTCCCGGGCGGCGCTCGAGCTCACCTGGCTCGCGTGGAGATCGTCCCGCGACAACATCCAGCTCTTGCATTCTCTCGGGACGACGTCTCCGATCGGGATTTGGTGTCCTCGCGTCGTGACGGTGCACGATCTCATCTACCTGCACTATCCCGAGGTCTTTCCGCCCGCGGCACGCTTCGCGCTGAAGTTGCTCGTCGGGCCCGGTGCTCGTCGCGCAGATCGCGTGATTGCCGATTCTCACGCCGCCAAGGAGGACATCGCTGAGAAATTGCGGGTTTCCTCAGACCGCATCGACGTCGCATTGCTCGGCGCGAATATCACTCGTGTCTCGCCGTCCTCCGAACCGGACGTTCGCGCGCGCTTCGGTCTCGGCGGTTCAAGAGTCTGCCTCTGCGTGTCGGCTGCGCTGGCGCACAAGAATCTCGACAGCTTGATCGAAGCGTTCGGGCGCGTGGCGGGAGCGCGCCCCGACTTGATGCTCGTCATCGCAGGGCATGCCGGACGCGAGCAGGAGCGCCTGCGTGCTGCGGCAGCGCGCGCTGGTTGCCCTGACCGAGTCGTTCTAACAGGCTGGATTAGCGACGAGGACCTGGAAGCGCTCTATGCCCTGGCGTCGTGCTGCGTCTATCCGTCGCTGCTCGAGGGCTTCGGTCTGCCTGTGCTCGAGGCGATGGCCCGCGGTGTGCCGCTCGCCTGCGCCGATGCGTCGTCACTGCCGGAAGTCGCGGGCGACGCAGCCGTGCTCTTCGACGGTCGCGACCCCGCTGCAATCGGCCGCGCGATCGAGAAGCTGCTCGATGACCACGGCCACGCCCAGGTGCTCGTCGAGCGC
>JBBQYZ010000537.1:0-3273 GCA_038208205.1 Gemmatimonadales bacterium
GCCCACTCGGTCCGTCGCCGGAAGGGTGACGCCGCAGCGGCATCGGTGCCCACGTAGTACGAGTACCGCCGCGAGGTCGCGCTGAACCGAGCATGGAAGTCGTCGCGCATCGCGTACGCCGCAGCGACCCACAGGTCGTGCGGGAGGACGGCGTTCAGTGCACGACGCATCGCGTGCGGTTCCCAACGGCCGCCGGCCCGCACCCCAACCGCCTGGCCCCGAGCATGGACGCCGGCGTCGGTGCGCCCTGATCCCAGCGCGGCGGTCGGCTCGGCACAGAGTCGCGTCAGCGCCTCTTCGAGCACGCCCTGGACGGTGCGCCGGTCGGGCTGCCGCTGCCACCCACTGAAGCCCGTGCCATCGTAATGCACCACGAGCTGCAGCATGCGATTCGGCATCGCGGTCAAAGCTAGCCCGCCATGGGGGAGAGTCAAGCGAATCGCCGCACGCGCCGCTGGCGATTCGCCCACCGCAACGATTGACTTTGCCATAGCTCGGCGGCCAATTTCCAGTTCGCCGCCTCCCGGCGCCGCCCTCCTTCCCGCCGGATGCCCCCTCGCACACTCGCCACGCTCGCGCACGCGCTCAGCGTTGCCCCTGATTCCGACGCGGCGCTCCTCGCGCTGGCTGACGCGCTGGCGGAGGTCGACCGCTTCGCGCAGGTCGCGCTGGTGCAGTACGATGCGCGGCGTGCCATGCTCGTCGACCGCCTCATGCCGCTGGGTGACCAGGTCGCGCGCGAACGCCTCGAGACCACCTTCGATCACCTCCCCACCCGGGAACGCATCGCCGTCGCGGCGGGCGGCGCCGTCGTCGACTTCGGCGATCAATCGGGTGTATTCGCCGGCCTCTTCGCGCTGACCCGATTCAGCGACGTCGGGTGGCTCTCCCTGCGCGGACTGCGGTTCGACGGCCAGCTCTCGGCCGTCATCGTGCTGTACGAGACGCGGAAGTTCTTCGGGTCGCGCTCCTCCGAGCGGCTTGCGCCGTCGGCCGCCCTGTTCGAGCTGGCCTACGCGCGCTTTCTCGAGCGAGAGGCGCGCGAGGAGGCGGTCCGCACCCTCGAGGACGTCACGCATCGTGTCCACGCCGAATACGACCGTCGTCTCGCCGGGCTCGAGGAGAAGTTGTTCAAGGCGTCCGAGGGGCAGATGGGCGCCGACCCCGAGCAGCTGCTCGCCCTGGAGCGCGAAGCCGCCAAGGCGATGGAAGACGCCCGGCGGGCCTCCCGGCGGGCGGAGGCCGTCGAGGTCCAGGTGACGGCGGCGGTCGATCAGCTCGAGAAGGCGCACATCGAGCTGCACCGGCGGAGCGAGACGCTCCGCCAGAAGACGAGGACGCTCTACCTCATCGACCGCGTGCTCACGCTCGACGCGACGACCGACGATCCCCGCGAGATGGTCAACGGACTGCTCACGCTCGTGGGCGACGACATGGGTGCGCAGCGCTGTTCGCTCCTCCTCATGGCGCCAGACGAGGGAAGCATGTATCTCGCCGCGGCGCGCGGCATCGCACCGAACGTGCCCGCCGGTCACCGCATTCGACTCGGCGAAGGGGTCGCCGGCAAGGTCGCGGCGACGCGGCAGCCCTTGCTCGTCCAGGACGTGGACGAGGCGAAGAACCATCCGCTGCTGCGCGACGAGCATTTCACCACGGGCTCCTTCATCAGCTTCCCGCTGGTCTACCACGACGTGCTCCTGGGCGTGGTGAACCTCACGAACCGTGGCATGCACGGCATCTTCGTGGACGAGGACGTCGAACGCGTACGGCTCCTCGCGCTCGTGATCGGACTGGTGGCCACGCAGGCGCACCTCGCCGAGCGGATGTTCGAGACGCTCAGTGTCGGCTAGCGCAGTTCCACCCATCCAGCATGCGATCCGTACCCTCGCGATGGGCGGCTCGCTCACCGAGGCGGAGTCCCGCAACGCATTCTCGGCGGTGATGAGCGGCGAGGCGACGCCGGCACAGCTCGCGGGGCTCCTCGTCGCCCTGCGCGTGAAGGGGGAGACGCCGGAGGAGGTCGCCGGAGCTGCCGATGCCCTCCGTGGCGCGATGGTCCGCCTGCACGCCGAGCGGCCGGACGAGCTGGTCGATACCTGTGGCACCGGAGGCGGCGCGATCGGGACATTCAACATATCGACGGCGGCGGCGCTCCTCGCCGCCGGGCTTGGGGTGCGTGTCGCCAAGCACGGGAACCGTTCGTTCACCTCGCAGTGCGGCAGCGCGGACGTGCTCGAAGCCCTCGGTGTTCCGATCGACGTTGGTCTCGAGGTGATGGAGCGCGCCCTCCGCGATGCCGGGATCGTCTTCATGTTTGCACCGTTGATGCATCCCGCGATGCGACATGTCGGCCCCGTGCGGCGCGAGCTCGCGATCCCGACCGTCATGAACATCGTCGGTCCATTGGCGAATCCTGCGGGTGCGGGGCGGCAAGTGGTGGGCGTGGCGGACGCGCGTCGGTTGCCACTCATCGCTGGCGCGCTGCGCACACTCGGGACAGTGCACGCCCTCGTGGTGCACGGAGAGCCCGGCATGGACGAGATCTCGCCGCTGGGCTCTACGCGTGTGCTCGAGATTCGCGATGGCCAGACACGCGCATGGACGATTGACCCGACCGATCACGGGTTCGGCGTGGGGAAGGAAGACGAGCTGGCTGGCGGGCCACCCGCTGCGAACGCCGCAGCAGTGCTGGCGGTGATGCGCAATGTCGCTCCCCCTACGGCGACGACCGCCGTCGTGCTGAACGCAGCCGCCGCGCTCTACGTCTCGAAAGACGGCCCGACGGACTTCGGGGATGCGGTGGCGATGGCCCGCCGCGGGTTGGACGACGGAGCGGGGCTTCGCGCGCTCGACGCCCTTCGAAGCGCCTACACGAGCCAGCGCTGATTGCTCATGTAATGACGAACGGCGCCCCGAGGCGCCGTTCCCGTGTGCGATCGCTCCGTGAATCCGGCGACGATGGCGGCCGACTAGTAGCGCCGCATCACTCCGACCACGATCCCCTGGATCGTGATGTCGTTCTCGTGCACGTAGATCGGCGCCATCGTCTCATTGGCGGGCTGAAGGCGGATGCGCCCGTCGCGCTCGCGGTAGAACTTCTTCACCGTCGCCGAGTTGCCGTGCAGCATCGCGATGACCATCTCCCCGTTGTCAGCCCGCTGCCGTTCGTTCACCACGACGAAGTCGCCGTCGCGGATCTGCTCCTCGATCATCGAGTTTCCGCGGACGCGCAACACGTAATGATTCCCGCCGCGCTGCACGAACGAGTCCGGG
>JBBQYZ010000538.1:0-3268 GCA_038208205.1 Gemmatimonadales bacterium
CGAGTGCCTCCCCTGCCCGCTGCGCCAGCGACTCCGCGTCCACGTCGCGCCGCCACTCGGAGGCGACCATGGCCGCATCGCGCCGCAGCTCGTCGGCCCGCTCCGCGACGAGACGGTCGCGCAGCCGTCCGCCGGCGACCAGCACCACCGCGAGCACGAGCACGGTGACGACCACCAACGCTCCCCCGAGCAGCCGCCGTGCGAGTGTCACGACGATCGCGCCGTCGGCGCCTTCAGTCGATAACCGAACCCGCGAACGGTCTCGATCAGGTCGCCGGCGACGCCGAGCTTCGCGCGCAGACGCTGCACGTGCATGTCCACCGTACGCGTCTGGATGTCGGGCGCAGCGTCCCAGACGCTTTGCAGCAGGTGCGCGCGCGCCTGGACCCGCCCGCGACGCTCGGCGAGCGTGAGCAGCAGCTTGAACTCCGTGGGCGTCAGCTCCACCGGTTCACCCGACACACGCACCACGTGCGCGCCAGTGTCGATGTCGAGCACTCCCACGTGAATGCGGTCGCCGATCGTGGCGCCCCCCGCACTCACGCGGCGGAGGATTGCCGCGACGCGCAGCACCAGCTCCTGCGGACTGAACGGCTTGGTAAGGTAGTCGTCGGCGCCGAGCGAGAGGCCGCGAATGCGGTCCGACTCCTCGCGCCGCGCCGTCAGCATGAGCACGGCCACGTCACGGGTCGTCTCGCCCGCGCGGAGCGTCTCCAGCACCTCGTAGCCGGAGAGGCCTGGCAGCATGAGGTCCAGCACCACGAGCGCGGGCCGCTCGCGCCGCGCCGCCTCGAGCGCATCCGGACCCGACGTGGCCGTCGACACGCGATAGCCGTTGCGCGCTAGATGATACGCCACCAGCGCGACGATGTCCGCCTCATCGTCCACGACGAGCACCCGGTCGCCCGCCGCGGGGGGCGACGTCACCCCACCACCGACTGGAGGCGGCGCGAGATCTTGGCCACGATCATCTCGATCGCCACCGTATTCTGGCCACCGCGCGGAACGATCACGTCGGCGTAGCGTTTGCTCGGCTCCACGAACTCCAGGTGCATGGGCTGCACGGTGGAGAGGTATTGCTCGAGGATCTCGCCCAGCGGGCGGCCGCGCTTGGCCATGTCGCGCCGGATGCGGCGGATAAGCCGCACGTCGGCGTCGGCGTCCACGAACACCTTCACGTCGCAAAGGTCGCGCACGCGCGCGTCCACGAACAGCAGGATCCCGTCGATGACCACCACGTCGGCGGGCGGAATGCGCACCGTTTCTGCGGTCCGGGAGTGCGCCACGAAATCGTAGGACGGCTTGTCGATCGCCTCGCCCCCGCTGAGCTTCGCGAGCTGCCCCACGAGATGGTCCCAGTCGAAGGCATTGGGGTGGTCCCAGTTAACCCGCTTGCGCTCCTCGATCGACAAATGGCCGTGGTCGAGGTAGTACGCGTCCATGTCGAGGAAGGCCACCGACGCGTCGCCGAGCGCGGCGGCCACGTTGCGGGCGACAGTGCTCTTGCCCGAGCCTGAGCCGCCGGCGACGCCGATGACGAGCGGCTTCACGCCGCGCACCCCTGCGCCCGGCCGGTGACGACGGGAGAAAGGTGCCGTACCACCGGGAGTGGCTGCAGTGGGACGTCTGTCACGTTCGTGTATCGGCGGGGACGGCGGGCGCCGGGAGGGTCCCGACGGTCGAAGTGTGCGAGGCACCCAGGGGGGAGTCAACCGCCGCGCGGCTCCCCGCAGCCGGAGCCGCCGAGTAGCTTCTTCCCATGCGCATCCGAACCTTCCGTGCCGCCGCGATGTTGGTCGTCACGGCCGGCTGCGTGCGACCCGCCAGCCAGTCCGTCCCGGCGACCGTCGATGTCGTGGTCGCGGCGACGACCGACGTACACGGGCGGGTGCGCGGCTGGAACTACGAGTCCGACCGGCCGGACGCGATCCGTGGACTGGCGCGCGCCGCCACGATCGTCGACTCGCTCCGCCGCGAGGCACCCGGCCGCGTGATCCTCCTCGATGCCGGCGACCTGCTGCAGGGCAACTCGCTCACGTACGTCGCCGCGCGGGTCGCGCCGGCCGAGTCGCGGCACCCGGTGATCGCGGCCATGAACGCGATGGGGTACGACGCGGCCGCGATCGGGAACCACGAGTTCAACTACGGCCTGCCATTCCTCGAGCGCACGATCCGGCAGGCGCGCTTCCCCTTCCTCGCGGCGAACGCCTATCGACCGAACGGGGTGCACGCCTTCACGAGCTGGACGATCGTGGAGCGCGGCGGCGCCCGCATCGGCGTGGTCGGCGCCACGACACCGGGCTCGATGATCTGGGACCGCGACAACCTCGCCAACCGGCTCATCATCCGCGACATCGTGCCGTCGCTGCGCGCCGCGGTGCAGGACGTGCGCGACGCCGGCGCCGACGTGGTGCTGGTGACGATGCACTCGGGACTCAGCGGGCCCTCGAGCTACGACAGCGCGACCACCGGCGTCGCGAGTGAGAACGTGGCTGCACGCGTCGCGCGCGAGGTGCCGGGGATCGACCTCGTGCTGTTCGGTCATTCGCATCAGGAGGTGGCCGACACGACGATCAACGGCGTGCTCCTCGTGCAGCCCAAGAACTGGGCAACGAGCGTCGCGGTGGCGCACCTCGCGCTGGCGCGCGCGAACGGGCGGTGGCGGGTGCTCTCGAAGCAGTCGCGACTCGTGCAGGCCGCCGGCCACGTCGAGAGTGCCGCCGTGCTCGCGGCGACCGACTCGGCGCATCGTGCGACGGTCGCGTGGGTAACGGCGCCGATCGGCCGCACCCCCGTGGCGTGGCACGCCGACTCCGCCCGCGTGGCCGACACCCCGCTGATCGACTTCATCCTGGAGGTCGAACGGCGCGCCGCCGGCAGCGACCTCGCGTCCACCGCCGCCTTCTCCCTCGATGCCTCGCTCGACTCGGGCGCGATCTCGTCGGCGCGCCTGCAGGCGCTCTACCCCTACGACAACACCCTGCGGGCCATTCGCATCACGGGCCGGCAGCTTCGCGACTACCTGGAGCAGAGCGCGCGGTACTACACCACTGGGACCGACGGGCGCGTCGGCGTCGATCCGTCGGTCCCGGGATTCAACTTCGATATCGTCTCGGGAGTGGACTACACGCTCGACGTCTCGCGGCCGATCGGGCAGCGCCTGACGCGGCTCGAGTACAAGGGACGGACGGTGGTGGCGGGGGACAGCTTCACGATGGCACTCAACAACTACCGGCAGACCGGCGGTGGCGGGTACGCCATGCTGAGC
>JBBQYZ010000539.1:0-3259 GCA_038208205.1 Gemmatimonadales bacterium
CGCGCCAGCGCGACCGCTTCGTCCTGCGCGGTCCGCTGGTTCTTTCGAACCGCTTCGGTGTACCGCTTGATCTGCGTGTACACGGTGTCACTGAGACCGAACCGCTTGTTGCGGAGCTCGTCCACGAACTCGGCGTCGAGCACCCCTTCAGGAGTGTCGACGTCGCGTACGGCTTCGAGGAGGCTGAGCGGGAGGAGGGCGTCGACCGTGGCGAGCATACGACAACTCAGGGGACAGCGGCGGCAGGACCGGGGGAGACAGCTGCTGAACCTAACCAGAAACGAGGGGCCGCTCAATCCCTTCGCAGGCGTTCCGCGCGTGGGCTCGAACCGTCTCCGTCTACGTCGTCCACTCGCGCGCTCATACTCGCCATGTCGACGGCCAACGCTCGCCGTAGCCACGGCCCGCCCCACCCCCTAGCCTTCCGAGCGTGACCATACGCACCAGCGAGTTCGATGCGATCGTCGTGGGTGGCGGGCCGGCTGGCTCGTCGAGCGCGTTCGCGTTGGCGCGCGGTGGGGCCCGCGTGCTGGTGCTCGACCGCGCGGTATTTCCGCGGGCCAAGCCCTGCGCCGAGTACCTGAGTCCGCAGGCGTCGCGTCTGCTCCAGGCGATGGGCGCGCTCGACGCGGTGGAGCGGGCGGGTGCGGCGCACCTGGCCGGGATGCTCGTGCGCGCGCCGAACGGCGCACTGATTCGCGGCGACTTCGTGGCCGCGCACGGCTACAGCGCGTTCCGCGACCGCGGCCTGGCACTCCGCCGCGTGGTGCTCGACGGCATCCTGCTTGACTGCGCGCGCGGCGCGGGTGCCGAGGTTCGCGAGGGTGCCAGGGTCGCGGATCTCGTGCGCGACGCGGCGGGGCGCACGACCGGCGTGCGAGTGCTCGACCGGCACGGGACGGCCCGGGAGATCGGCGCGCGGCTGGTCGTCGGCGCCGATGGCCTGCGGTCCCTCGTGGGCCGACGGCTCGACCTCACGCGCGCGCGGCGCTGGCCGCGCCGGCTGGCGCTGGTCGCCCATTACGAGCGCTTCGGGGACGTGGGGCTCTGGGGCGAGATGCACGTCGAGCGCGATGTGGGTTACGTCGGACTCGCCGCCGTCGACGACGGATTGACCAACGTGGCCATGGTCGTGCCGGCGAGCGAGGCGCCACGCGTCAGCGCCGACCGCGCTGGCTTCTTCGAGCAATGGCTCCGCGACCGTCCGCAGCTGGCGCCCCGCCTGCGCGGGGCACGGCGGGTCTCGCCGGTACTCGTGACCGGGCCGTTCGCGTCGCACGCTCGGCGCGCCTGGGCGCCCGGGGCCGTCCTCGTCGGCGATGCGGCCGACTTCTTCGACCCATTCACCGGCGAGGGGATCTACTCGGCGCTGCGCGGCGGCGAGCTGCTCGCGCCGTTCGCGCTCGCCGCGCTCGGTGCCGCCACCCCGCGCGACGCCGACCGCGCGCTCGCCGAGTACGACCGGACGCGGCGGGACGAGTTTCGTGGCAAGTGGATGGTCGAGCGGCTGATCTCGAGCGCCGTGGGATTCGCTCCGGCGATCAACTACTTCGCGCGCACGCTCGAGGCACGCAAGGACATGGCCGACCTGCTCGTGGGGGTGACTGGCGACTTCGTGCCCGCGCGCGAGGTGTTGCGCCCCGGCTATCTGCTCAACCTCTTTCGACCCGGCACTCCACCCACGCCCCGGGCATGACGATCGACCCCGATTCCTTTCGCAGTGTGCTCGGCCGGTTCGCCTCCGGCATCACGGTCGTGACGACCCGCGACGCGGCCGGACACGACATGGGAATGACGGTGAGCGCATTCTGCTCGGTGAGCCTCCGCCCGCCGCTCGTCTCGATCTGCGTGGACCGGGTGGCGACGATGCACGATGCGCTGACGGCGGGCGACCGGTTCGGCGTGAACATCCTGGCGGCCGAGCAGGAGGCACTCTCGCGCCGCTTCGCGTCGATCGACTCGTCGCATCGGTTCGACGGCGTGGGCTATGAGCGTGGCGAGAGTGGCGTGCTGCTGTTGGACGACGCCCTGGCGCACCTGGAGTGCCTCGTGATGGCTCGCCATGCGGCGGGCGACCACACCCTGTTCATCGGCGAGGTGGAGTCGGCGTCGGCGCGCGACGCACGGCCGATGCTGTACTATCGAGGCGGCTACGCGCAGCTTGAGCGCTAGCGTCGCCGCGAGCGTGCGGTGCTGATCCCGCGCCGCCGCCGCGGCTTCGAGCACCTCGACGATCCGGCCACCGATCCGGCGTTGCGCGAGCGCTCGCTCCGCGACATACGGCGCGCGAACCTGGTGCTCGGCGGCACGAACGCGGTGCTGAGCGAATTGGGTCGCGTGCTTCCGTCCCTCGGTGAGAACGCCTCGCTGCTCGACGTGGGCACCGGGCTCGCCGACATCCCGGCGAGTGCACGGCGCCTCGCCGCTCGGACTGGTGTGCGGCTCGCCACGTACGGCGTGGACGAGGCCGAAACGCTCGCTCGCGTCACTCGAGGTCTGCTCGACGTCAGCATCTGCGCGGATGCGCGGCGGCTGCCGTTCGCCGACGCGAGCATCGACGTGGTCACCTGCTCGCAGGTGCTGCACCACTTCGAGGACGTCGAGATCCCCGCCGTGCTGCGCGAGCTGCAGCGCGTGGCACGGCACGCCGTGCTCGTGAGCGATCTTCGCCGCAGCTGGCTCGCGGCCGCCGGCTTCTGGGTCGTCACCTGGCCCCTCGGCTTCCACAGAGTCAGCCGCCACGACGGTCTGACCAGCGTCCTGCGCGGCTTTACTGCGGACGAGCTGTCGCGCCACGTGCGCGACGCCACCGGCTGTCACGCCGACGTGCGACGGCACATTGGCTTTCGCGTCACCGCCACCTGGAGTAGGCCCGCATGACCCTGCCCGCCCCGTTCGAGCTGGGCCCGATGCCCACTGGCCGCCGCATGTCGACGGTCGACGAACAGTTCGTGCGCGCGCCGCTCCGTCGCATCTTCGTGCTGGCGGCCGACGTGGAGCGATGGCCCGCGCTCCTGCCGCACTACCGGTTCGTTCGCGTGACGGAGCGCCGGTCGGACGGCGGCGGGATCGTCGACATGAGCGCCAACCGTCCCTTCGGCGTCCTGCAGTGGCCCACCTGGTGGCGCTCGCGCATGTCGGTGTTCGCGCCCGACGGAACGCGCGCGCCGTCGATTCGGTTTACCCACATCGGCGGCGCGACTACCGGAATGGAAGTGGAGTGGACGTTCGACGAGCGCCCGGGGGGCACGCACGTTCG
>JBBQYZ010000540.1:0-3256 GCA_038208205.1 Gemmatimonadales bacterium
TTCGCCGTACTGCGAGTGCGGCCCGCCGTGGATGTACAACACCACCGGATACTTCTTGCCAGCCACGTAGCCGTACGGCTTCATCAGCCAACCTTCGACCTCCAGCCCGCCGACGGACGGATAGGTGAACCGCTCGGCGTCGCTGAACGCGACAGCGTTCACGAGCTTATCGTTGAAGCTCGTCAGGCGTCGCTCGTTCTTGCCGTCGGCGTCGGCGATGTACAGCTCCGTCGGCCTCGTCATGCTGGTGGCCACGTACGCCACCCGGCGCCCGCGCGCGTCGTAGCTGAAGCCGCTCATCTTGCGCCGACCGCCGAGCAGCTGGGTCGCCCGCTTCGACGTGGGATCGAGGCGGAACAGACCGCTGCTGCCGCCCACGTCCGCGTTGAACTGGAGCGTACCGTCGGACAGCCACTCGATCGCCGACGGCTCGTACTTGAAGTCGCTCGTCATGACGGAAGCGGGCGTGCCGCCCGCCGCATCCACGAGGTAGACGCGAGCCGACGAGACGCGGGTCTCCCGGCCAATGAAGGCGAGACGGCGCGAGTCGGGCGACCAGGTGACGTCGCTCTCGGCGCCCATCCACCGTGCGATGCGCCGTGGCTCACCACCGTCAACGCTCACCACGTAGACGTCGGACTCGTTGCGCGATGCCTCGTCGCGCTTGGCCTCGTAGGGCAGGAAGGAGAGCGAGTCGCGCTCACGCTCCACGAGTGAGTCGGGTCGCAGCTCGACGTCGGCGACGAATGCCACCAGCCGCCCATCGGGGCTCACCGAGGCGTTGCGGTGCGAGTAGGCGGTGCGCGTCAGCTGCCGCTTGGCGCTGCCATCGAACGCTTGCATCCACAGCTGCGAAGGGCGCCACACGCGCGCCTCGCGCGGACCGGGCACGTAGCCGCGGTCGTTCGACTTGTAGCGCATGTCCACCACCTGCCGGCCATCGAACCGGGCGGCATTCGCCGGGCGAGTGACCGCGCCGAACGGCGGGCGCGCCATCGGCTGCATCTTGCCGAATGGATCGTCCTTCATCTTTGCGGAATCGGCCGCGGGGGCGCTGTCCGCGTCGGCCCAGACGGCGAATCGTCCGTCGCGCGGTGCCGAGCCATTCGGGTACCGCTCCACCTGGGTCGCCTCGCCGCTCGGCTGGTCCATGCGGATCGCCCAGCTGTTTCCCTTTCCCCCCGGTCGTACCGACGTGAAGAACAGGTAGCGTCCGTCCGGGGACCAGCGCGGCGCGCTGCTCTCGGTGCTCGGCGAGGTGAAGCGCTGCGGCTCGCCCCCTGTCGTCGGCACGACCCAGATCTCGTTGTGCCGCTTGTTCTCGGCTTCGCGCACCGTCGTGACGGTGAAGGCGACGCGGTCGCCCGTCGGCGACATCGCGGGGGCGGCGATCGTGGTCAGGGCGTACCAATCAGCGAGCTGGAAGGCGCGCGGCGTGGTGACCTGGGCCGAGGCGCTGGGCGCCGCGGCAGCGAGCAGCGCCAGGGTGAAGCGGCGGGAGTTGGACATCACGAGCCTCGTGAGGTGGGACGGCGGTCGCCCAGCGGGCGGCGGACTGAACCCAGTATACGCACAGATGGGCTGGCAGCGTTGCTGCCAACCCATCTGTGTTCGCTTCGGTTCGTGCCGTGCGCCCCACCAGCGCCCAGTCACTCCCCGTCGCTATTCCTGCGTCGGTCTACCGGACGTCAGCTGCCCTGTCCCACGCCCCGGCCCCGACGGCCACCGGGCGCACGCCGACCCTTCCCGTTCTTCATTCCGCCGGCGCGACGCCTGGCGAACTGCTGCGCGTTCGCGTCGAACTGCTTCTGCTGCTCCGCCGAGAGGGCGCCGCGGATCTCGCCGCGCTCCCGCTCCGCCAGCGCCCGCATCTTCTCGCGGTCGCCCTTGCTCCGATCGAACGCCGCGCGTGCCGCCGCGGTGTCTCCCTTCTGGCGGGCCGTGCGCGCCGCATCCATCGATGGGCGCAGCGACTCGCGCAGCGACTTGCCTTCGGTTGCGTACTTCGCGTGGATCTCCTTCAACCGCGCCTTCTCGGCGTCCGTGAGCGTGATGCCGCGCATCATGCCGCGCGCGCCACGTCCACCCATTCCAGGACCCATCGCGTGCCGTCCAGCTCCCGCACCCGCGCGCGTCGCAGCCTGTGCCCCGGCGAACGATGCGGTGGAAACGAGCGACGCGACGACGAGTGCAATTACATGAGTCTTACGCATGCAGCCTCCAAAGTGTTGGCGCGCCCAATCGCGCGGCCACATGGAAGACGCCGGCGCCGTTCCGTTGTTAAGAGCCGCGCTTCACGTAGGCGACTGCATTGATCTCCACCATGATGCCGCGCAGGTCGACGCCCACGGTGGTGCGGGTCGGGAATGGCCGGCTGAAGAATTCGGCGTACACCTCGTTCATCGCGGCCCACTCGCCCATGTCCTCCAGATACACCGTCGTGCTCACCACGTCCGACAGAGTTGCGCCCGCCTGGGCGAGCACCGTACGCACGTTGGACAGCGTCTGACGCGTTTGGGTTGCTATGTCTTCACCGACGAGATCTCCGGTGATCGGATCGCGCGGCGTCTGGCCGCTGACGTACACGAAGTCGCCGGCGCGGACGGCGGGGCTGTAGGGTCCCTTGGGCGGCGGAACGTCGTCGGGGAGGTAGACGGGAGTCCAGTTCGGCATCATGATGCTCGGCTGAGGGTGAGACAGGCCCCGCAACCTACTGCGCCGCCGCGAGCACCGGCACGGAGGAAGCCGTACCAGTGTTCCGCCACAACCGAATCGGAGCGATCGTCACCTCGCCCGACCGCACCGTGATCGGCCCCAGGGATACCATCCGCGTGCCCGCGCCCTCGCCGATCTGCAGCCGCATCTCCCGTGTACCCGGCGGTGCCGGGACGCGGAGCAGCACGATCTCCTGCGGCAACAGGTGCCACGAGCGCACGTCCGCCCGCTCGAGCAGGCTGGCGCCGATGTTGGCGAGGTGACCCGCCACGTCGCCCTTCTTGTCCTTCACGAGCTTGGTCATCGCATACTTCGCCGCTGCGCGGGCGACGGCGCGCGTGGCCATCGCCACGCGATCCCTGCGCTCGTCGGCCGCACTCGCGTCATCGAGCATCGCGATCCATTGCACCGCGGTGGCCGACGAGTCGTCCGCCAGTCGTAGCTGCCCGGGCCACGCGCGCTCGGAGCGTCGCAGCGCGGGAAAGGCGATCGTCAGCCGGTACCAGTCGTCGCCCTTGTCATCGTCGCCGTCATCGTCGTC
>JBBQYZ010000541.1:0-3255 GCA_038208205.1 Gemmatimonadales bacterium
AAAAGTGCGCGGCTTCAAAAGTCGGCGAGCGTCGCGGGCGGGCCAGGTGCGCGGCCGATGCGCGCTTCGCCCGGAGAGGTATGTGCAGTAGGGAACGCGAGAGAGGCCAGGTGCGCGGGTGGCGTACGTCGTGAAGAAGCCCGCAAACAGGGTGGTCACTCGTCGCTGAAGGCGGCGATGGTCTCGACGCCTGCATCGACGAACGCGCCAAGGCTCTCCACGCCCAGCGGGTAAACGCAAAGCCCGAGCGCAGCGCTGATGTCCGGGCTCGGCGCGGATGCGACCGCCCCGTCGGAAGCTCAAACCGGCGACTTCAAAGAGTGGGTCGATACGCCGATCGCCGGGACCAACAGAGAAAAATCGCCGACAGCCGGCCTTCGTGCGGTGCTGAATGGTCCGAGCACGTCCGGTGCACGGGCCGTCCATCACATGAAAGGCTCCCCACGGCCGCAGCCTCGTCGCGTCAACCCGAACGCGCCGTGCTTCCGGTGGAACTCAATGGGCCGAGCGCGATGTCTAGGAGCGTCGAACGATGTTCAGCGGTGCCTATGCCGGTACCCGGGTGATCGAGATCGCGTCGACGTTGTCGGCCGGCGTTGCCGGCAGGTGCTTCGCTGATCTGGGCGCCGACGTGGTGCGGGTTGAGGAGGTCGAGAACCTCCCCGTGGACACGACCGAGCGTGCGGTGCAGACCTGGGCCCGAGCGCGCAAGCGCGTTCTCGCGTCTCGTACGCGGGGTGAGGTCGGCATGGGTGACATCGACGCGCTCCTCGCTGGTGCTGACGTCGTCATCACCGATCTCAGCCCGAGCCGCTGGGTCGAGACGTTCCCGCCTTTGGAGGCGCTGGTCGACGCCTACCCCGGTCTTGTGCTTGTCGACGTCACGCGCTTTGGCCGTGTCGGTCCGTACATCGACTACCTGGCGCCTGACCTGGTCGTGCTGGCGCTCTCCGGCTACCTCTTCATGTGCGGGCTCAACGACCGTGAACCGCTCCGTCTCGGCGTCGACCTCGTCGACGTCGTGACGGGAGTCAATGCGGCGGGCGGGGCGATGTTGGGATTGCACCACGCTCGCCGGACGGGCCAGGGGCAAGTGGTGGAGGTGTCGGCGCTGCGCACGATGCTCTGCTCGACCATGAGCTTCGCGACCGGCTACTCGTCGCAGGGGATCGTCCGGCGCCGTTCGGCGACGCGCATGGTGAGCGTCGGGATCATGCTGCCCTGCAAGGACGGCCATGCCCTCGTGAACACGTTCCGGACGCCGTCGGAGATCCTGTTTGTGCTGCTCGGGGACGAGCGGCTCCTCGACGAGAAATTCGCGGACGTCATCGGCCGGGAGATGCACCAGCAGGAGATGGCCGAGATCATGATTGAAGCGGCGGCCAGCCGGACCATGCGGCAGCTGTTCGAGGCCGGTCAAGAGCTCCGCCTTCAGAACGCGATGGTGCAATCCCCCCTCCAGACACCGGGGGACCCGCAGCACACTTTCCGGCGCTTCTTTCAGCCGCTGATGCTCGAGGACGGGACGACGGTTCCCGCGCCCGTAGCACCGCTGGTCCCCGTTGAGGCCCGCGACGACCGGGCGCAAATGTCCGGCGAATCGATCGCGGCAGTCGATTCGGGCACGTGGCGTGAAGAACCGATCCCTCGACAGACGGAGGCGTCGCTGAGCCGGGAGGCGCTCGACGGGCTGAAGGTCCTCGAGCTCACCTTCGCGTGGGCAGGCCCGTTCATGGGACGGATCCTCGCCGATCACGGTGCGC
This sequence comes from Gemmatimonadales bacterium, assembly GCA_038208205.1. Taxonomy (GTDB): domain Bacteria; phylum Gemmatimonadota; class Gemmatimonadetes; order Gemmatimonadales; family Gemmatimonadaceae; genus AG11. Next base: position 1,764 of record JBBQYZ010000541.1, read on the forward strand.
AGGTGGTCAAGATCGAATCCCGTAATTATGTCGACACCGCGAAGGGCGGCGCGGACCTTGTCGATCGCAGCTTCGGCGAGAACGGCCGATGGATGGACCGCTCGATGTCGTACGTCGTCGCGAACCCGGCGAAGTACCACCTCGGAATGGAGCTCACCGATCCCGCAGGCCGAGAGGTGCTCCTCGATCTGGTGCGATGGGCCGACGTGGTGATCGAGAACTTCACGCCGCGCGTGCTGCCGAACCTGGGGCTCGGCTGGGACGTCTTCCGCTCGGTGAACCCGTCGCTGATCATGATCTCGGCGTCAGGGTTCGGCCACGACGGACCGTATCGGGACTATGGGGCATGGGGCTGGGGACTCGAATGTCAATCGGGCATCACCGCTACGACGGGCTACGCCGACGATCCGTCGCCGTTCCTGTTCACGCCTACGGTTCCTGATCCGCTGTCGGCGACGGTCGGGGTTGCCGCGGTTCTCGCCGCGCTCGAGGAGCGCCGGCGTACCGGCCATGGGCAGTGGATCGACCTCTCGCAGTACGAGTGCGCCACCTTCGCAACTCTGATCGAGATTCTGCGCGCCTCCGAAGCAGGCGTGGACCGGCACCGCACGGGCAATCGTCATGTCTGGAGAGCTCCCCAAGGTGTCTATCCGTCCCAAGGCGCCGACGCCTGGGTCGCGGTGGCGGTCGAGAGCGACGAGCAGTGGCCGCGGTTGTGTGCGGTGATCGGCCGTCGCGATCTCGCCGCCGACGAGCAGCTCCGCACCCACCGCGGGCGTTACGCGGACCGTCGCATCGATGACGCGATCAGCGCATGGACCCGCGAGCGCTCCAAGCACGACGCAATGCATGCCCTCCAGCGCGCCGGTGTCCCCGCCGGAGCCGTCCAGCACGCGAAGGATCTCCACCACGATCCGCATGTGCGAGCCCTCGAGTACTTCCGGGCAGCCTGGGGATCCGAGATCGGCCTTCGCATCTGGCCGGGAACCTGGTATGGGATGCAAGCCACGCCCGGTGACATCCGGCGAGGCACCTCCACCTTCGGCGAGGACAATGCGCGCGTGCTGCGCGACCTCCTCGGCTACGGCGACGACAAGGTGCGGGCGCTCCTCGCAACGGAGGCGTTCTCTGAGCTCCAGGACGGCATGGAACGCCCCACCACCCCCGGGCTGGCGGTCGCCACGATGCTCGAGCAAGGCAGCATTCTCAGCTGGGACGACGACTACCGCGCGCTCCCGCTCCAGGTGGCCGCGCGCAACCAACGGTGGCGTCGCAAGCACGGTCTTCCCGAAATTCGACTCGACGGACGCGACGACTGATCTGCGCCCAGACACGAGCGCCTACCGCCCTCGATGTGCCTGCTTGATCAGGGACGCGCCAGATCGCGCGCACCGAACAGTCCACCGAGCGACGCATCGAGCGCGCCAGAGCGGCGCCTCCGCGTGTCTTCAAGCGGTCTTCTCGGTTACGCCGCGCTTCGTCGATCTGTGCA
>JBBQYZ010000542.1:0-3254 GCA_038208205.1 Gemmatimonadales bacterium
CTGATCCCCCGGTTCTGGGACGTGACGAGCGGACGCATCTCGCTCGACGGCGTGGACGTGCGCAACCTGTCGTTTGCCGACCTGCGCGGCGCGGTTGGTCTCGTTCCCCAGGAGCCGACACTGTTCAGCGGCACCGTGCGCGAGAACATCGCCTATGCGCGGCCCGACGCGAGCGAGGAAGACGTGCTCGCCGCCGCGCGCGCCGCGCATGCGATCGAGTTCATCGACCGGCTGCCGGAGGGGCTCGACACGCGGGTCGGCGAACGGGGAGTGAAGCTCTCCGGTGGACAGCGCCAGCGCATCGCGCTCGCGCGCGTGTTCCTCAAGGATCCCGCGGTCGTGGTGCTCGACGAGGCGACCAGCAGTCTGGACAACGAGAGCGAGCGGCTGGTTGAAGAAGCAATGGAGGAGTTGCTGCGCGGCCGCAGCACGCTGATCATCGCGCACCGCCTCCGCACGGTCCGGCGCGCTGACCGCGTGCTCGTGATTGACCACGGCCGCGTCGTGGAGGAGGGCACCCACCAGGAGCTCTCGATCGGGACCGGAGTGTACGGCAGGCTGTATCGGGCCGAGCTGAGGGACTGAGGAGCACGGCAGGTCGGTCGGTGAGTCCGTCGGTAGGTCGGGAGAACAGAGGGGCAGGACGGCGTGCCGTACCGACCTCCTGACCTACTGACCGCTCGACCTCCACCTCATTTCCCCTCGACCACCACGCTGACCTTCACGGCGCTTCCCGCCACCGCGAGCGGCTGCTCCATCCTACCGGTACGCTCGTGCCAGGTCACCAGCGTGTACGTCCCCGGCGGAACGCCGTCGATCGTGAACGAGCCGTCGGGCTTCGTGACGGCGAAGTACGGGTGGTCGAACACGGCGAGATAGGCGCGCGGCCACGGATGATCGGTGTCGCGAACGATCACCAACCCCGGTGCCCGCGCCAGCAGATCCGTCGGGATCACCTGTTCGTCGCGCCCCAGCAGGATCGCGGCGCGGGCAGCGGAATCGCCAGCGGCGATGAACCGCAGGTGCTGACGGAAGTCGTCGTGCCCGAGCACGTTCACCGCACTGCCGACGACCGCTCCCTGCACGCGCGGCGTGAGAATGCAGTGATCGCTCTCGAGCTCCAGCCGCTTCTCGACCGGAAGCGCCTTTCCGCGTCGTACGCCGTCGATCCAGACGATCACGTTGCCGAGTCCCGCCCCCCGCTGCTGGACCGAGCTGTCAGGGAGGACGCGCCCGCACAGGGCACTGTCGCGTCCCACCGCGGTGGGTTCGGCCGCGGCGAGCGCGCTCTTCGTGGTCACGATACCGCTCACCACCGCGGCGGAGGCGACAGCTCCGGCCACATAGCGTGCGGTTGGCACTGCGATGATGACGGGCCCCGCAGCTTCTGGCTCCACCGCGCCCCCGGCGGTGCGCGCGGTCCCCGCGAAGAGCCCTGCTCCGTTCTCTCCCTTGCAGCCGGCAGCGGCGAGCAGGAGGGCGGCCGCACAATGGCTGGCGATGCGACGTGCGGCGTTGGCGCGCAGCGAGAGAGCGGTCACTTGCAATGTTGGTTCGGTCGGTGTGAAGCCGCCTGAAGGGCAAGCCGCGAGCCATCGCCCGCGGCCGACGGGCTCGGCGGCCGGCACCGCTCTCAGACGACGACGAGGTCGCGCTGGTACTCGACCGGCGTGATCACGGCGCGACCCGGCTCCAGGTACGCGTTCACCTCGGTGCGCATGCCGATCTCGCCACTCACGTACACTCCGGGTTCGATCGAGAAGGCCACACCCGGGACCAGCAAGCGCTCTTCGCGCGTCTCGAGATTGTCGAGATGCGGGCCCGCGCCGTGGAGCGAGCGTGGGTCGATCGAGTGGCCGGTGCGATGGGTGAAGTACTCGCCCAGGCCGCGGCCCACGATCACCGCGCGGGCCGCATCGTCGACGTCGCCGCCGCGCATCGCTCGGCCCTCGGCGGCCGACGTCCTGACGAGGGCGATCGCTGCGTCGCGCGCATCCCGGATCGCGCTCCAGATCTCCGCCGCCCGCGGCGACGGGCTGCCCACCGCGGCCATCCAGGTCTGGTCTGCCCAGACCCCGCCCTGCTCACGCGCCCACAGGTCGATCAACAGCACGTCGCCCTCGACGAGGGCACGCGGCCGCGTCGGCGACGGCTCGTAGTGCGGATTGGCGGCGTTCGCGCCGGCCGAGACGTTCGGTCCGTGGTCGGTGGAGAGCCCCGCACGCTCGAAGCGCTCGAGGATCCAGGCCATCACCTCGTGCTCGGCGATGGGCCGCCGGCTCCGCGTCCGCTCTCCCACGAGGGCGAACGCATCGAGCGCGATCCGCCGAATCATCTCGGCGGCTCGCAGATGGGACGCCACGTGCTCGGCGTTCCAGGATGCGTAGAAGCGGGTCACCAGCTCGCCGGAGGACACCACCGCGGTCGCTCCTGCGGCGCGCACCATCTCGAGCACACCCGCCGGTACCCGGTCGAGATACGGCACCGCGTCACCGGGTGAATATTCCATCGCGATCCGGCGGCCGCGCACCATTCCGGCCACCGCACCCTCGAGCGCGCGCCATGAGCTGTAGCTCGCGTGAGCCCACCCCTTGGGCCATTTCCGCCAGGGGCCGGGCTCGATGGCGTGACCGAGCGCGCTCGGTACACCGACGCGCGGAATCCAGACGAAGATGCGGCGCGAGACCATCCCCTCGAGCTGGAGCATGCCACCGGCGATGGGATTCACGCCCTGAAAATCGTACAGCAGCCAGCCGTCCAGCCCTGCCTCGGCGAGCGCGCGCTGCAGCGCGGGGAGCGCGGTGGGAGTCAGCACGAGCGCGGGGGCATCGCGGTCACGCCGCGTGTGCGCGATCGACGCCGGTGCGGTCGACGCCGCGCCAGTCGGCGCGCCACTCGCAGGCGCCGTCGCCACGGCCAGCACAGCGCGTGTGCTCCACCGTTCCCGTGGTCCCGACCAGGAGTCGGAGGAGTTCGCGTAGGGTCGCCTCGTAGAAGGCGCAGCCCACGCTGCCCGGCGCCACGCCCACGGTGACCGGCCTCGGGACTTCGAGCAGCACATAGGTGCCCACGCGCCTCACGGTGGCGTTCAGATAGCGCGCCGCGATCCGTCGCACGCGCCGCAGCGCCATCGGACGCGAGATGAACGAGGGCAGCACGTGAACCAGCGTCCGCGTCATGGCCGGCACCGTCTGATACGCCTCGCGCGCGAGGAATCGCCCTGCGCCTCGGAGGACCGCCTCCGCGTCGGGGCG
>JBBQYZ010000543.1:0-3251 GCA_038208205.1 Gemmatimonadales bacterium
GCCGGGCGCGTGGCCGAAATCAACGGAAAGCACAACCCGCTGCTCGGCGAGCCGGAGCTCGACGTGCGCATCCCGGGCCTCGTGGTGAGCGGCCACCTGCGGGCCACCACCGACGCGCGCGAGGCCGTCGCCGAGGCGGACGTCGTCGTGCTGATTGTGCCGGTCGATATCGACAGCGGGCATCGGCCAGACTTCACCGCCCTCGATGCAGCGACCGGCGCGATAACGCCCCATCTCAAGTCCGGCGCGCTCGTCATCGTCGAGACGACGGTGCCGGTGGGCACGACGCGCGGCCGTGTGGGCGCACAGATCGCGGCCGCGGTCGGCGACGCGCGCGCTGGTGAGATCATGCTGGCGTTTAGCCCGGAGCGCGTGTCGTCCGGAAGCGTGCTGCGCGACCTCGCGACGTACCCGAAGATCGTCGGCGGCGTCGACGCGCGGAGCACCGCTGCGGCCGCCGAGTTCTACCGCCAGGTGCTCGACGCGGAGATCATGCCGCTGGCGAACGCGGAGACGGCCGAGTTCTCGAAGCTCGCGGAGACGACGTACCGCGACGTGAACATTGCGCTCGCCAACGAATTCGCGCGCATTGCGGACGGCATGGGCGGCGTCGATGCATTGCCGCCGCTCGAGGCGGCGAATTCGCAGCCGCATTCGCACATCCACGCTCCGGGTGTCGGCGTCGGCGGGCACTGCATCCCCGTGTACCCGCACTTCCTCCCTACGGAAGCTGGAGGCCTGATCGGCACGGCGCGTGGCATTAACGACGGGATGGCCCCCTACGCGATTAAACGGCTGGAGCGCGTGCTGGGTTCGTGGTCGGGGACGACCGTCCTGGTTTTCGGGCTGGCGTACCGGCCTGGCGTGAAGGAATCGCGGCACAGTAGCGCCTTCGGTCTCGCCGACGCGCTCACCCGGGCCGGAGCGAAGGTCTACGTGCACGACCCGCTGTATAGCGATGCGGAGATCCGCGCGCTCGGGCTCGAGCCGCCGTCGTCGTTTCCGATGCCCGCCGACGCGCTGGTCGTGCAGGCCTGGCACGAGCAGTACGCCGCGCTGGACCTCGCCGGCTGGCCGGGTGGCCTGCGCGCGATCCTCGACGGCCGCGCCGCGCTCGACCCCGCGGCGGTCGCGGCGATGGGCATCGCGTACGTTGGCATCGGCCGGTAGCCGCTCAGACGCCGGCGTAGCTGTGGAGGCCGCTGACCCAGAGGTTCACCGCAAAGTACGTGAAGAGCACGCCCACGTAGCCGACGATGAGGATGCCGGCGGCGCGCTTGCCGCGCCAGGCGCGCAGGCCGCGCGCGTGCAGATAGCCGGCGTAAATCAGCCACGTCACCAGCGCCGACGTCTCCTTCGGATCCCAGCCCCAGTAGCGGCCCCAGGCCGAGTTCGCCCACCAGGCGCCGAGGGCGATGCCCAGGGCCAGCATTGGGAAGCCGACCAGGACCGACTTGTGCGCGATCTCTTCGAGTTTGGCCGGCGACGGAAGCCGCGCGAAACGGCGCCTGCCGTCCTGCACGAAATAGAGCACGGCCGCCCCGAACGACACGGATAGCGCACTGTACGACAGCATCATCATGCCGACGTGGATGGCGAGGATGCGGTTCGCCTGCAGCGCCGGGATCAGCGGCTCGACCTTCTCGGGGAAGAAGACGAGCGAGATCGTGAAGAGCGCGGCGATGCCGGGGAAGAGCACCGCGCCGAGCGACCGCTGGTGGTACACACGCTCGAACACCACATAGAACAGCGTGCTGCCCCAGCCCAGCGCGATCGTGTACTCGTACATGTTCGCGTACGGCGGATGTCCAGCCGCCGCCCAGCGAAACGCCAGAGACAGCGTGAGGGATGCGAGCACGAGCCAGCTCGCTCCGGTCGCCAGCGGGCCGAGCGCCTGCGGTGGGTCGCTCGCCGAGGCAATGGTGATGCTGGTGCCGGCCGTGGTCTCGGCGGCGCGGTAGCTCACTCGCGGCCAGAGCGGCTGCGCCACGTACGCCGCCGACGCCGCCAGCGCGAAGACGTACGCGGTGATGAAGAAATCGTAGGCGAGTGCCTCCACGGCGCCTCCGGGTGAGCGCTAGGGGTTGGGCGGCGTGCCGGGTGCGCCCGCCGGCCGCCTGAACTCAATACGACGGAACGACTCCGCGTGGTCGTATCCGGTGCGCTTGCGGCTCTCGCGGCTGCGCTTGCCGGAGCCGAACCAGTTTTTGAGGATGTCGTCGCGGCTGCGCGCTTCGATCTGGCTGGTGTGACATAGGATCGCGTCGGCCTTCTGCTCCAGATACGATCCTATGTCAACATGGTAGTCAGCGTCCTGGGTACCGGCAAGCAGCAGCTCCGCAGTCCGGTGCGGCCCAATGCCCGCGCGCGTCAGCTCGCCGTAGTAGTGCGGGTCGTGCGCGGCGGGGAACAGCGCGTCGCGCACGACGCGGCCGATGACGCGGTGGTCACTGTGATTGAACCCTGCCCGGAAGCCGTCCCAGGTGATCATCAGGTCCGGCTTGAGTGTGCGGATCAGCTTCACGACCTGGCCGCGCAACTCGTGGTCTTCTTCGAGGAAGCCGTCCGGTAAGCCCCAGAAGACGACGCTGTGCAGGCCCAGCACCTTAGCCGCCGCGCGCTGTTCCGCCTCGCGGATGGCCGCCAGCTCCTGCGGGCGCAGATCGGCGTCGCGCGTGCCTTTGTCGCCGCTGGTGGCGACCGCGAGCGTCGTCTCCATGCCCATCGCGCAGATCTTCGCGATCGTGCCCCCGCACAAGAACTCCGCGTCGTCCGGGTGCGCCGTGACGATCAGCGCGCGCGTATACGACGCCCACTTCTGCTCTACAGTGAGTTGCTTCTTCTTCGGCGGGCGTTTCGGTTTCACCGGTGACTTGATCGCCATACGCGTCAGTCCTCGTTCCGGTTGCGCTGCATGCCGGGCGGGCCCAGCTTGAAGGTGGCGGTGCCCATCGCGACGAGCGCGCCGGCAGCGTCTCGCACATCCACCTGCGCGATGGCGATGGCCTTCCCCGCGCGCACCATGCGGCCCTCGGCGATGAGCACGTTGCCGGTCCCGCGTTCCAGAAAGTGCACCTGCATGTCGATAGTGCCCATGATCCGGTCGTCGGGCAGCGTGCCCGCGGCGATCGCGGTGCCTGCGGCGGAGTCGATGAGCGCGCTGACCGTGCCGCCGTGCGCGGCGCCAAACGGGTTCATAACCTCCGGCCGCAAGTCGAGCCGCAGCCGCGACCAACCGGGGCCGGCGGCCT
>JBBQYZ010000544.1:0-3250 GCA_038208205.1 Gemmatimonadales bacterium
CCCGTGGCCAACCATCTCGCCGGCGAGACGAGCCCCTACCTGCTGCAGCACGCGCACAACCCCGTGGACTGGCGGCCGTGGGGCGAGGAGGCGATGTCGATCGCGCGACGCGAGCGACGTCCCATCCTGCTCAGCATCGGCTACGCGGCCTGCCACTGGTGTCACGTGATGGAGCGCGAATCATTCGAGAACGACGCGATCGCTGCGCTGATGAACGAGCACTTCGTCTGCATCAAGGTGGATCGCGAGGAGCGGCCCGACGTGGACGCGATCTACATGCAGGCGACCCAGGCGATGACGGGACACGGCGGCTGGCCGATGACCGTGTTCCTCACTCCCGAGGGCGAGCCGTTCTATGCGGGCACGTACTTTCCGCCTGAGGACCGACAGGGAATGCCGGGCTTTCCGCGCGTGCTGCAGGGTGTGGCCGACGCCTGGGAAAGCCGGCAGGAGAGCGTGACGAAGACGACGGCGAGCATGCGTGATCTGTACAAGGCGAGCACCGAGCGCACGCGCCCGACCGGCGTGCTCGACGAGGCGCTGCTGTCGCGGGCGATGTCGTCGCTGGTGCAGCGGTACGAGCCGCAGTCCGGCGGGTTCGACGGCGCGCCCAAGTTCCCGCCGACGATGACGCTCGACTTCCTGCTGCGGCAGTGGGCGCGCACCGGCGAGGCGCAGGCGCTGGAGATGGTGCGGCACACCTTCTCGCGCATGGCGAGCGGCGGGATCTATGACCAGGTCGGCGGCGGCTTCTCGCGGTATAGTGTCGACGCATCCTGGCTGGTGCCTCATTTCGAAAAGATGTTGTACGACAACGCGCTGCTCGTGCGGCTCGGCGCCGCGCTCTGGCAGGCGACGCGGGACCTCGAGGCGCGGCGGGTGACGGAAGCGACGATCGGCTGGCTGGCGCGCGAGATGACGTCGCGCGAGGGCGGGTTCTATTCGTCGCTCGACGCGGACAGCGAAGGGCACGAAGGGCGGTACTACGTGTGGGACGCGAGCGAGCTCGATACGCTGCTGGGCGAGGACGCGGGGATCGTGCGGGCGTACTGGGGAGTGACGCCGGAGGGGAACTTCGAGGGGCGCAACATCCTGTTCGTACCGCGCGACGCGGCCGTCGTGGCGGAGGAACAGGGAGTCACCGAGCCCGAGCTGCGCACCGCGGTGGATCGCGCGACACGAATTCTGTACGATGCGCGCGAGCAGCGCGTGCGACCCGGGCGCGACGAGAAGGTCCTCGCCGGCTGGAACGGCCTGATGCTGCGTGGCCTGGCCGAGGCGGCGCGCGCATTCGGCGACGCGGAGCTGCGAGCGATGGCGATCCGCAATGGCGAGTTCCTGTTCCGCGAGCTGGTACGCGACGACGACCGGGTACTGCGCTCGTACAAGGACGGCGTCGCCAAGATTCCGGGGTTCCTGGAGGACTACGCGGCCATCGCACTGGGTGCGTTGGCGCTCTACAACCTCACCTTCGAGCGCATGTGGCTCGAGCGGGCACGCCGGCTGGCCAACGCGATCATGGGTCGGTTCTGGAGTGAGGAGGCGCAGGCCTTCTTCGACACGGCCGGGGACGGGGAGGTGCTGATCACCCGTCCGCGCGACGTGACGGACAACGCCATCCCCAGCGGCAGCGCGCTCGCCGCGGAGCTGCTGCTTCTGCTCGGCGACCTGTTCGCCGACGACGGCTACCGGCGGCGAGCGACCTACCTGCTCGAGACCATCGCCGAACCGATGGCGCGCTACCCGACGGCGTTCGGCCACGCTCTGGGGGCGACCGACCTGGCGGTCCGTGGCGCGGTGGAGGTCGCGATCGCTGGCGATCCGGGCGACGCCTCGTTCGGTGCGCTGTCGGCGGTGGTCGCCAACCGCTACGTGCCCTCGCTCGTGCTCGCCGGCGGCGAGGGGAAGGCGGCGAAGGGGATCACTCTGCTCGAGGCGCGCGGGGGAGAGGAGGACGCGGTGGCGTACGTGTGTCGGTCGTACGCGTGCGATGCGCCGACGTCGGAGCCCGAGGTGCTGGCGGCGCAGCTCGATGCGTTAAGGCCGCAGGGGCGGTAATCGGTGGGTGGTGGGTGGCGAGACCGGCGGTCTCGAGCGGGCGGCGATGCGCTCGTGGTCGCGCTCGTGATCTTGCTCGTGGTCGTGCTCGTCTGCCGGCTGATGACGAAGTTATTCCTTGCGCATTCGGCTGGCACCGTGGGCGCGGCGACTCTAGACTACGCGCCCTATGAGTGACGAGACGAGAACACGATTCGGTGTGCCGCCGATGGCGCACCCCTGGCTCACGCACGAGGAGTACTGCCCCGTGTGCCAGCGGCCGGAGAACTTCTGCGAGGTGTGCGGGGGGCCGCACAACCCCAGTCGGCCGCACGCGCGCGTGGCCGGTGAAGCGGTGCGCTTCACGCGCGACGACGTCGACGCGCTCTCGCGCGAGGCGGAAGCGTGGGAGGGGAGTCTGGAGTTCGAATCAGTGCCGGGCATTCGCGCACACGCCGAGCTGTTGCGATCGATCGCGTCGCGGATCGAGCTGCTGGTGCCGCTGGCGTAGCGTCGGCGTAGCGTCGGCGTAGCGTCGGCGTGGCGTCGGCGTGGCGCGTGCGAGCACCAGTGGTCGTGGCGATCGGAAGGACGGGCCGGCGCGCGGGAGCCGGCCCGACCCGCTACCGGTTCATCCAGTGCCGCGGATTCCGCCACGGCGTCGGGTCGAAGATCGACTCGTCGAGCGGGACGCCGGTCCTGATGTCGCTGTACTCCTCGTAGAACACCAGCTTCCCCTCGCTGTAGATCTCCACTCGAGGAGCAATCCACGCCTCGCCGTGGCGCTCGTAGTTGACGAAGCGGATGTCCTGCGTCTTGCTCGCGTCGCGTGGGTCGGGCTGGAGCAGGCGGACGAACACGAGACGCTGGGCGTCGATCCAGAACTGCTTGCGGCGCAGGTCGCCGCGGTTGGCGCCGACGACGATCGCCGGACGGCCGTCGAAGCTCGCGTCGTGCACGCGGCTCAGATCGAATCCCTGCCGTTTCAGCAGCGCCACGGCGCGCGCGTTCGAGAGGGCGTAGAGGTCGAAGCCGAGCAGTTGCATGTCGTTGATCCCGGGCCCGCCGGACGCTCGCCCGTTCGAGGCGACGAACTGGCTGTCGCGGGCGTAGAGCACGCCGTTTCCGGCGCTGATGGGATCGAAGTCGATGCGTAGACGGCCGGGCAGCCGCATGGCCTCGTACCAGGTCTGGGTGTCCCATCGGCCGTTGG
>JBBQYZ010000545.1:0-3247 GCA_038208205.1 Gemmatimonadales bacterium
GCACGAGGCGATGCCGAGGCGCGGGGCGCCGCCGGGCGTGGAGGCTCGCGGTGCGAATCGCCTCGTCGTACAGCGACGACTCGTCGAACGCTCGGTCGAGTGAGTGCCGGGTGACCGCGTCGAGTGGCGGATGATCGAGCCAGATGACGCGCGACGCTGGCGCCGGCACGTGGCCGACGGTCCACTCGCGCGAGGTGCTGTCACGGAGGACGAGACGGCCAGCGTCGCTCATGGAGTCGTAGCGCACGACGACCTCGTACCCAGCGTGACGCCAGACGTCGCGCAGCCCGTCGGCCGACGCGACGGGGAGCGCCGACGCTGCGTCGTGCCACCAGGCCGGCTCACCGATGGGAATCGGCGCAAGGGCGAGAAGGTGGCCAGCGCCGCCCAGCCCGGCGCCCGGAAGCGCGTAGGCGATCGCCGGCACTCCGTCCGCCGTGGTGAGCGTGAAGCTGCCCGGGTCGAGGCGGTAATATGGAAGCACCGCAGCCGCCCGTTCGGCGCGATCATCGCGCTCGGCGCGCACCGAATCGAGCGTGGTGCGGAGCACGCGGGCCCGTGCGCGCTCCACGTCGACCACATGTGCGCCGGCGACCGCCGCCAGGGTGGCGGGGTGTCCGCTCCGAATGTCGAGCACTCCTCGGCGGCTGGTATGCCAGAGCGGCGCGTTCTCCCGCTCGACGTCGGTGTGCATCGAGTACGAGAGGAAGGGGCCCGCGACGTCGCCCAGGTCGAGAGTGGAGGTAGCGGTCCAGAGTGGCTCGTCGCTCGGCTCGTCCCTCGTCCCCAGGGGAGCGTCGTCGGGGTGGAGCCGGCCGTACTGGCGGGCGACGCTCGGGACGAGGGTATCCTGAAAGACGAGCACCGAGTCGCCACTCTGCAGGTCGCGCCGGTACACGCGCTGCCCGATCATCACGGCGTCCTCGTACGACCGGTCGTCGTCGGTGACGTACAGCTCATAGAAGCGGCCATCCACTCGAGCGAGCTGCAGCGGGGCACCACGGACGCGGACGGACCCGTTCGCGCTCGTCACCCAGAAGGAGGAGTCGCCTGCCGAGAGGACGAAATCGGCGGCAGGCGGCGGTGGCGCGGGGGCGCGGGGGGTTTCGCGGCAGCCAGCGAAGGCCAGCAGGGCGAGCGGCAGGAGCGTCGGGGCGAGGAACAGCGGGCGCATTGGCGTGAAATATACAGCTGCCGCCCACTACATTTGGACATTCCTCATTCCCGGACCCTGCCGTGCCAGCTCGTCGTTCGCGCGCCGTCGTTCTGATCCCGCTCATCGCCCTCGCCTTCGCCGCCTGCACGGCGGTCTCCGAGCAGGGCGGCTCCAATTCGCCCAACGGCCAAGGCGGCTCGGCCGGCGGCGCGGCCACTGCGGCAGCGCCCGATACTGCGGCGCGGCGCGACTCGCTCGCAGCCGGCGCGGCGCGCAACACCACGAACTCGAGCGGCGGCACCGTCGGCGGCACCGTCGGCGATACGACGTCGGGGGAGCAGACGACGAACCGAACGGCGGCACGAATCGACGTTGAGAAGGAGTTCCCCGTCGTGCGCGCACTGTACGTGAACCGCTTCGCCGCCCAGAGCACGAAGCGGATGCGACAGATGATTCAGTGGGCCGACGACACCGAGATCAACGCGCTCGTGATCGACATGAAGGACGAGTTCGGCCTGAACTACAAGCCGTCCAACCCGGAGTGGGCGAAGAACGCCGGCACCTCGGGGACGGTCCGCAACCTGCCCGCGCTGCTCGACACGCTGCGGGCGCACAAGATCCTGCCGATTGCACGGATGGTGGTGTTCAAGGATTCCGTGACGGCGCGCCTCAATCCCACGCACACGATCCGGAAGCAGGACGGCAGCGTGTGGCGCGACAAGAAGGGACTCGCATGGGTCAATCCGTACGACCGCGCGATCTGGGACTACAACATCGGCGTCGCCGAAGAGCTGGCGAAGCTGGGCTTCGGCGAGATCCAGTTCGACTACATCCGCTTTCCCGAGCCGTACGCCTCGCTCCCCCCGCAGGTGTTTCCCGGCAACAATGGCAAGAAGCCGGACGCGCTGGCGGCCTTCCTCAAGGAGGCCAACGGGCGGCTCGACAAGCTTGGTGCGCGCACGACCGCCGACATCTTCGGACTCGTGACGACGGTGGGCGGCGCCCTGGAGGTGGGACAGGAGTGGGAGAAGCTCGCGCCGGTGACCGACGTGCTGCTCCCGATGACGTATCCGTCGCACTACCCACCGGGCTCATTCGGCATCAAGCGACCGAACGCTGAGCCCTATCGGACGATCAAGATCGCGATCACGCGGGCGAAGGAGCGCAACGCGAAGCTCGGCATCACCTCGGGCGAGCACGTGCGCCCGTGGCTGCAGGCGTTCACGCTCGGCGCGCCGCACTATGGTGCAGAGGAGATTCGCCAACAGAAGCGTGCCGTGTACGATTCCGGCTACGACGGTTGGGTGCTGTGGAGCCCGGGCTCGAAGTACGAGGAGTTCATCCCGGGATTCGAGAAGACGCTGGTGTCGCGCAAGAAGTAGCGCGCGGGGCTCGCGCGGCATCTGCTCGTCAGCCGCGCCGCGCGAGCTCCGACACGCCGGTGACGAGCCGGTCCACCTCGTCGACCGTCGTGTAGCAGGCCGCGCCGGCGCGCACGAAGCCGTCCAGCCCGCGGCCGAGTCGCTCGGCAACCGTCTGCGCGTAGAAGTCGCCGTTGGACGCATAGACCCCGTGTCCGACAAGGTGGCGCGCGACGTCCTCCGTGGAGTGGCCACGCAAAGTGAAGGACACGGTCGGCGTCCGCGGTGTGCCCGGCTCCGGCCCGTACAGTGTCACACCGTCGATCGCGCCGAGGCCTTGCCAGAGCCTCGTGAGGAGCGCCTCGCCTCGCAGGTGCAACGCTCCGAACACCCGACGCAGACGCTCGCGGCGACTGCCGCTCTCGGCGAGCGAGGCGAGATATTCCACCGCTGCGGCCGCGCCGACGATGCCTTCGTGATTCTGGGTGCCCGTCTCCAGCCGCTCCGGCGCTTCCTCCGGCGCGGGCGCGAGCTTCGGCACATCGAGCGTCTGCACCAGCGAGGCACGTCCGAACAGGATTCCGGCGTGCGGGCCGTAGAACTTGTACGACGAGCAGGCGAGGAAGTCGCAGCCGATGGCCTCCACGTCGACGAGCGCGTGGGGGGCATAATGCACCGCGTCGACGAAGCTGAGCGCTCCCGCGGCGCGCGCCAGTGCGCAGGCGGCCGC
>JBBQYZ010000546.1:0-3230 GCA_038208205.1 Gemmatimonadales bacterium
CCGGCTCATAGCCGTACCACTCGGGCTTCATGTACCAAACATCCGGGCCGTACCCGTCGTAGATGAACTCCGTGCCGTTCACCGCGGCGTTGAACGCATCGATCGCCGCCGCGTCGGCCACCGGATCCATCGAGAGGAACCGTGCCGTGTCGAGCTGTGCAGCGAGTAGCTCCTCGCCCATCGCCGAGGCCTGGGCCGTATACCATGTCATGAACGCCGCGAGGGCTTGGTGCGGCGTGCTGCTGTAATTGAGGGCGCGTACGCGCTGGCCCAGGTCCACCACCGCCGGAGAGGGAGTGATCGGCGCCTCCGTCTCGGCATACAGCACGTGCTCCCGATCCATCACAATCGTGCCCGTGCCGCCGGTCAGCGTGTCATCCAGCACGGTAACGAGCGTGCCGTGCCCCGGCGCGGGCGAGAGCGCGAACGTCACCACGCTTCCCGGCACAAATACCGAATCCCGCGGCAGTGGCTGGTCGAACACCACTCCATCGTCGGCGACGATGCGGAGCCGGAACCCGACAGGGGGTGCGGTCAACTCGAAATCGAAGGTCGTCGCAATGCCGGCCACCGCGATCGTCAGCCTGTCGACGTTGCCGCGAAAGCCCACCCAGCCCGATCCAGCTTTCAGGATCATCGCGCCGTAGGTGCGGTGCACTCCGAGATTCGGAAACGACGCGAGCAGATCCGTCCAGGAGCAGGGCGTGGCCTGCACGCAGGGGTTGGTGCGAGCGACGCCATTCGCCGTCACCGTCGCTCTGGTCCCCCACCATCTCCCCGCCCTGGCGTCCCATGACTGCCACGTGGTATCGGGCACGTTACCGCCGAGGCCCTGATAGGGCTCAAATACGAGTCGACCCTGGTAGCCCGCCGACTGGTCGTCAAGGTCGTAGTCGGCGTTCAACTGCAACGCGATCGCGAGGTTGTTTCCGCGATCAGCCGTCTGGCGATAGGTCGAGTAGCGCAATTCGGTGATCTGATTGAGCCGCGTGCCAGCGAAGTCGGCCAGCGTGAGTGCCTTCCCGTCGCTGGCAAGCGTCGTCACCAGCTCGGCGCTGCCCTCGCCAGCCGGTGCACCGGCCGGCCCTCGCACCATCCGGCAGGCGAGGGTGTCGCCGCACGCTACCCCTTGCTGATCGTCGTAGAACGCCCAGCCTCGCATGCTATCCGGCGTGACGACCCGAATCCCCGGTGGGTTGAGGGCTCTCGTAGCGTCGACGGGCGGTTGGATCTGTCGCGGAGCCGTGATATCACGACAAGCAAAGAGGACCACAACGGCACCCAGGGGAGCCGCGAACAAGACAGCGCGCGACAAGCGCATGTCGGGTCGAACGGGGAGGATGGCACGGGAGGGGAGGTAGCGGGAGGGCCCGGAGACACGACACGGTCCGACCGATCACTGTCCCCTTCGGCGCGACGGTGCGCGTACGGGGGGTTCCCTGACGGGAATGGGGCGATCGCCGGTGGACTGATTGCAAGGGCGGCGTCGCCGAGGCAGGTCGTCTATCTTACACCGATCGTTCGACGGCGCAACTCTTTTTCTGACGCTCCGATGAAGCTGCTCGCACCGCTCGCCGCCCTCTCGCTCATGACCCTGGCCGCCGCCACTCCCCTCGCCGCGCAGGAACCCGACTGGAGCGCCGCGAGCCGCGAGACGCTCGCGAACCTCCAGGCGATGATCCGCCTGAACACGGTGAATCCACCGGGCAACGAGCTGCCGGTCGCCCGCTTCCTCGAGTCGCAGCTCAAGACGGCCGGCATCGAGACGCATCTGTTCGAGCCGACGCCAGGGCGCGGTGCCCTCGTCGCCCGACTCAAGGGGACCGGGGCGCGGCAGCCGGTGCTCATCATGGGCCACATGGACGTCGTCGGCGTGGAACGCGACCACTGGACGGTTGATCCGTTCGCAGCCGAGGTGAAGGACGGCTACCTGTACGGCCGCGGCGCGATCGACGACAAGGGGATGCTGGCGGCGAACCTCGAGACGATGCTGCTCCTCAAGCGGAACGTGATCGACAAGGGCGGTACGCTCGCGCGCGACGTGATCTTCGTCGCCAACTCCGACGAGGAGCAGAGCGGCGACTGGGGGATGGGCTGGCTGATCAAGAACCACCCGGAGCTGATCAAGGCGGAGATCGCGCTCAACGAGGGCGGACGCACGCGAATCGTCGGTGGCAAACGTCTCTACGTAGCGGTACAGAACACCGAGAAGGTGCCGCACGGCGTGACGGTCACGGCACACGGACCCGGCGGACATGCGTCGATCCCGCTCGCCGGCAACGCGATCGTCAGGCTCGGACGTGCACTGGCGCGCATCGGCGAACACAAGGAACCGGTGCAGGTGAACACGACCACGCGGCAGTTCTTCTCCGCGCTCGGGCGGGTCTGGCCGAACCAGACGGAGCGTCGGGCGATGGCGGACGTCGCCTCGGCAGATACGGGACGCGTGCAGCGTGGGGCGCGGGCGCTGGCGCGCATCCCCGTCTTCGACGCCGTGCTCCGCAACGGGATCTCGGCGACGATCATCAAGGGCGGCATCCGCTCCAACGTCATCCCCACCGACGCGACGGCGACCCTCAACGTGCGCACCCTGCCGGGTCAGTCGATCGACGGCGTGGTGGCGCGGCTCAAACGGGTCGTCAACGACTCTCTGGTGGACATCACCGTATCGGACCGCGGCGAGGACTCGCCGGCATCGGACTTCCACTCGCCCATGTTCGCGGCGATCCGTGAGAGCGCTCTCGCGCTCGACCCGTCGCTCGCCGTGGTCCCGTACCTCAGCACCGGCGCGACCGACAGCGCGCGGCTGCGCAGCTGGGGGATGCAGGCGTTCGGGTTGTTGCCCTTCCCGATGAACCAGGACGACGAGGACCGCATGCACGGCAACGACGAGCGCATCCCGCTCGCGAGCCTCGACTTCGGGACCCGGCTGATCTACGGCGCGATCCTGCGCATCGCTCGGTGAGCGACGCGGTCGTGGGCCGCGGGACGGCGTTAGTCACCGGTGCCTCGCGTGGGATCGGCCGGGCCATCGCCCGCCGGCTGGCGCGCGACGGCTACGAGGTCGTAGCCGCGGCGCGTCACCTGGACGAGCTCGAGGCATTGCGTGCCGAGATCGAGACCGCCGGAGGCCGCTGCCGCGCCCTCGTGCTTGATGTCGCCGACGCATCGGCGGTGGCGGCGTCGCTGCGTGGGCTGGAGGTGGACCTGCTCGTCAACAATGCCGGAAT
>JBBQYZ010000547.1:0-3209 GCA_038208205.1 Gemmatimonadales bacterium
GTCGGGCGCCAAGCGCTCCGGCGCCAAGCGCTCCAGTGCCAAGCGCTCCAGTGCCAAGCGGTCGGGCGGCGCGAAGCGCGGCACGGCGAAGAAGTCATCAGGCCGCTCGTCGGCCAAGTCGTCAGGCGGCGCGAAACGCTCGAGGAGCCGCTCACCACTCTCGCGCGTGAAGCGGGTGGCATCCGGCGTCGTGGAGCAGGCGCAGACCGCCATGTCGTCGGGCGTCGATGCGGTTCGCGAGATGGGCGAGAACATCGTGGATCGCGTCTCGGGCTGACGCGTCGTTCGTCTCCCTTCCCGCGCGCCGCGCTCAGTCGGCGTGGCGCGCGAGGAAGGTCACCACCAGCTCGGCCACGGCGTCGCGGCAGTAGTCCACCGTGATCACGTGCCCGCAGCCGGCGACCCAGTGCCGCTCGGTGGGCGCACGAAGCGTCGCCAGCGCCCCCGTCGCCGCGTCGACCGGAATGCGGTTGTCCTCGCGCGAGTTCACGACGAGCGTGGGCACAGTCACGGACGCGAGTGCCGCCAGGCCGTTCGCCGCGGTCTCGACGAGCGCACGGAGGGCGGCAGGGGGAAACACGCCGTACGCGTGGCTCGCCGCGCGCGCCGCCGGGTCGTGGACCGACCCTTCGCCACGCGCATTCACGTACGCCACGACGAGGCCCCAGGCGCGCGAGGTGCGCGCCGCCCATCGCACCGACGGCGTGGGCAGCAGATACGGCGCGAGGAGCACGAGCGCGCGCACGTGGCCGGATTCGGTGGCCAGCTGTGCCCCGAGCGCCCCACCCATCGACAGGCCGACCACGGCGGTCCACGCGTCGTGCGGGTGGAGAGTCTGGAGCGCCGCACGTGCCGCCTCGAGGTAGGCGTGTGCGGTTACCTGCCGGAACTGGCGCGGCCCACGGCCGTGGCCCGGGAGCAGGGGCGCGTGAATCGTGTATCCGGCCGCTTGCAGACGCTCGCCCAGGTAGCGCAGCGTCTGCGGCGTGTCCCCCGATCCGTGCAGCAGCAGCAGAGCACGCCCATTCGTTCCCGGGAGGGTGAACCCTTCGGCTCCCGTGACGATCGCCGCGCCGTCGGCGCCATGACCGTCGGCGTACGCGCGTTCGACGCGGTGGGCGCTCCGACGGCGCCACAGCGCGCCCGCTCCGGCGAGGAGACCGAGGCCGAGGGTCAGCATCGTGGCTGGCGCATGGCGTGGGTGCTCAGTAGCGCCGCAGTGTCGGATCCACCTCGACGCTCCATCGGTCGATCCCGCCGACGAGGTTCCGCACGCGCGTGAACCTGTGTGCACGCAGCCAGGTCGCGGCGGCCTCGCTGCGCATGCCGTGGTGGCAATAGACGACGACTTCCGCCTCGGGGTCGAGCGTGTGCGCGGCGCCGGGGATCGAATCGAGCGGCATGAGCCGCGCGTCCGCGAGGTGGGCGATGTTCCACTCGTACTGCTCCCGCACGTCGAGCAGCACCGGGACGTCGCCGCGCCCGAGCCGTTCGGCGAGGGTGCGTGGTGTGATCTCGTCGGCGGCATCGTCCCAGTCGTGATCCATCGTCTCACCAGCAACGGTGGGCGTTGTCGTGTCCACTCCGCAGAAGGCGTCGTAGTCGATCAGCGAGGTGATCTCGCGTGTGCCGCACGCGCGGCACTCCGGGTCGCGCGCCAGCTCGATCGTGCGGAAGCGCATGCGGAGCGCATCGACGAGCAGCAGCCGTCCCACGAGCGGCTCGCCGGTGCCGGTGATCAGCTTGATCGCCTCGGTCGCCTGGATCACTCCCACCAGCCCGGGGAGTACGCCGAACACGCCGCCCTCCGCGCAATTGGGAACGAGACCTGGTGGGGGTGGCTCCCTGAAGAGGCAACGGTAGCAGGGACCGTCGGCCGCACTGAAGACCGACGCCTGTCCGTCGAAGCGGATCACGCTGCCGTACACGTTCGGCTTGCCGAGCAGCACGCAGGCGTCGTTGATGAGGTAGCGCGTCTGGAAGTTGTCGGTGCCGTCTACCACCAGGTCGTAGCCGCGCAGGATCTCCATCGCGTTCGCGCTGGTGAGGCGCACGGCGTGGGTGACGATCTCGACGTGCGGGTTGAGGTCGCGCAGGCGGTCGCGGGCTGACTCCACCTTGGGCCGGCCGACGTCGCTGGTGCCGTGCAGCACCTGCCGCTGCAGGTTGCTCAGCTCCACCTCGTCGGCGTCCACGACGCCCAGGCGTCCGACCCCTGCGGCCGCGAGATAAAGCCCCGCCGGGGAACCAAGCCCCCCGGCGCCGACGAGCAGCACACGGGCCGCCTTCAACCGCCGCTGCCCCTCCTCGCCCACGTCGGGGAGGATGAGATGACGGTGATAGCGCTGGAGCTCGTCGGGGGAGAGTGTGGTCGGTGCTATGGACATGCGGTCTCGCGGGCTGGACGAGAATATAAGCCCGCGAGACGACGACTGGTTCGGCACCGATGACGTGCGACGGCACGCGGCGACGTCGGTGCCGCCGTGCGGCGATGCTACTGCAGCGAGGCGCTGCTCGGCACGACGTCGGCGAGACTCGACACGAGCATCGCGTCGTCGCCGAGCGTGCCCTCGAGGCGGTCGAACAGTCGTGGCGACGTGGTGACGTACAACGTGCTCCCGGAACGCTCCACCAGCCCCTCGCCGGTGAGGCGGCCGAGCACCAGGGAGACCGATTCCCGGGTGGCCCCGACCAGCTCACAGAGCAGGCGGTAGCGGGCGCTGCACAACTCGATGCGTCCGTCGCTCTGCGTGAAGTCGTCGTGCAGCGCCATGCGGCGCAGTGCAGCCACGAGACGCTGCTCCACCGAGAGGGTCGTGAGCTCGCGCAGCTTCTCGAGCAGCGAGGTCCGTTCGGCCATCACCTGCCCCACCACCGCCAGCGCGTGCGCGGGTTGCTCGCGGATGAAGGCCCGGAGCTTGGAGGAGCTGAGGAAGAAAGTGTCCGTCTCCTCGTCGGCGCGTGCATCGGTGGCGTACGTGCCGTTCGGCGACAGACCTTCGGCGCCGAAGGTCTCGCCGCGCGTGGCGACCCAGGGAACGAAGCCCCGGCCCGCGCGGACGCGGCTGCGCAGGATCACGCGTCCGCTCTCCACGACGAACACACCGTCAGCCGGTGCGCCGCGCTCGTAGATCTGGAAGCCGGCGGGCCAGGTGGCGCGCGCGGCGTAGCCGCGAAGCGCCGCCCGCTCGGTGCCGGAGAGACGAGCG
>JBBQYZ010000548.1:0-3207 GCA_038208205.1 Gemmatimonadales bacterium
AAGCAGAATCACGTGCAGACGATGGTGCGGTTCGCCAACGACCACGGCGCAAAGGTCAACGACTAAGTGGTGGATCGCGCGGAGGAGTTCAAGGCCGTACAGGAGCTCGGCGTTCACCTCGTCCAGGGCTTCTTCCTGCACCGGCCGCAATCGGCCTCGTTCCAGATCCCCAAGGTGGCAGCGGCAGGGGGGTGAAGGGCATGACGCCTTCTAGCCTCAGGCGGCGTGCTAATTCAGCAGTTCGGCGACGAGCGCGTAGGATCGAGCTGCCGCTCCCACGCCACGACGCACCACGCCTCGCGCTGCCTCGCCGGCGGCGCGCCGGTCGCCCGGGTTTCCGGCCCAGCGCTCCAGCGCCCCGATGAGCTGAGAGGTGTCGCTCACGGTGCGCGCAGCGTCAGCATCGAGCAGCAGGCCGGCGTCACGACTTCCTAGATGCCGCGGTCCGAACAGGACAGGCGCACCGAACGCCGCGGGCTCCAACACCGAGTGCAAACCCGCACGGTGAAAGGCGCCGCCGACATACGCGATGTTGGCGAGCCCATAGAGATCGCCGAGCACGCCGAGACGGTCCACGATGACGACGTCGGCCGATGCCACATTGTTCGCGCCAAGTCGAGCGGCACGGAGTCCGGCTTTTGCGGCCCACGCCTCGAGTGGCTGCAGGTGGGCGGGGGTAGGCTCGTGAGGCGCGATGATGAGCCGGGCGTCGCCGTGACGCGCCACGACGCGCTCCCAGGCGGGGAGGAGGCGAGCATCGTCGGAGGGCCACGTGGAGCCGGCGACGACGGTCATCCGGTCGCTCGAAAGCTCCGCCAGCAGCGGGGACTCGCGGTCGAGGCCCCGGGCCCGAGCCCAGACCTGGTCGTATCGCGTGTCGCCGGTGACGGAAATCCGGGCCGAGGGGACACCGAGGGCGACCAGGCGGTCGGCGTCGTCCGAACTGACTGCACCCACCCGGTCGAGTCGTGCGTAGGCATCGCGCAGGATCGCGTTGGCGAGGCCGCCGCGGCGAGACGAGGTGACGGCGAGGGTGGCACTCACGAGCCCCAACCGCGTGCCTCGCGCCGCTGCCTCCCGCGCCAGGGCCGGCCACACATCGAGCTTGCTGAACACGAGTGCCGTGGGTGCAAGGGCCTGGAGCGCTGCTCGCATGTCGCTGGCGGCGTCGAAGGGGAGGACATCGCGAAAGTCGACGTCGAGCAACGCCGCAAAGGCCCGTGCGCTGGGTGAGAAGTAGGTGTAGGCGAGCTGCGCGAGCGGCGCCTGCCGTCGCGCGAGCTCGAGCACGGGCCGCGCTTGCAGGCCCTCTCCCACGCTGGGCGCATGCATCCAGAGCAGGGGGCGCGCACGGTCGCGCGGGAACGCGGCGAACCGCGACAGCACGTCGCGACGCGCGCTGAAAGTGGCGAGCAGCTTGTTGTCCGACGGGGGGGCGACGCATGCGAGCGCGCGGGCCAGCCGAGCTACGCCCTCATAGGCCGCGTTGAGCGCGCCGTGCACGATCGGTCTGGCCTGGAGCTACTTCGGTGCAGCGGCGCGAGCGAGCGCGGCGTCGATCGCTACGCGGAAGGAATCGACGGGGTACGCACCCTCGAGCTTCCGGTCGGCGACGAAGAAGGTGGGGGTCGATCCGACACCAGCACGGGCGCTGCGCTCGTGGTCCGCGTCGATCAGCTTCGCGGTGGCGTGTGACTTCATGCAGCTGCGCCATGCGGTTGACTCGGTGCCGGCCGCAACAGCCAGGGAGTCCAGCACGGGCATCGGATCGGGGCGCTCGCTCCACCTCTCCTGCGCGATGAACAGCGACTCGTGCAGCGCCCAAAACTTTCCCTGAACCGAGGCACACATCGCTGCTTCCGCCGCCGCACGCGCGTTGGGGTGAATGCTGGTAAGCGGAAAGTTGAGGTAAGCCAGTCGCACCTTGCCGGTCTGCACGTACTCGCGGTCGATGGCGGCGAACGACTGGTCATGCCACATCTTGCAGTACGGGCACTGAAAGTCGCTGACCTCCACGAGCCAGACGGGTGCCGTTTCGGCGCCCCGAATCCGTCCGCGATCGGCCGCCGCGCTCACCGAGTCGGTAAGGCCGCTGGCCAGGCCGGCGGTCGAGGCGGACGGAGCCTGTCCGCGCGTGGAGACGCCGCGCTCCCTGGCGGGAGTGGCGTCGGATCGCGCGCACGCCGCGCCCGACGTGGCGAGGACGAAGGCCCCGAAGAGCCGGATCGGGAGGAAGCGCTGCATGCGAGGGAGGGTAAGAGGGGACAGCCTCCCGACAAACTAATGCCGGCGGGGTGGGGCCGGCGAGCGGATGCCCTGGCCCGGTGCCTGCCATGATGCGTGATGCTGGCTCGTGGTGCGCGCTGAATCATCATGCGGTGGTCCGCGTAGGGTCCGCGTGTCCACGGATGACTTGCGCAGAGGCCGACCGGGTCGCCACCTATCGGTCTGACTTTTTCCCCTCGTGATGCTCTCTCTTCTCACTGGTCGCGTCCTGCTTGGCGCCGCCGTCCTGCTCGCGCAGGGCGGCCCGCAGATCCCGGCCCCGCAGGGCCTGGTGAACGACTTCGCGAACGTGCTTCCGGCGGCGTCGGCGTCGCTGATCGCGCGGGTCGCGCAGGACGTGCGCGACAAGTCGCGAGCGGAGATCGCGGTGGTCACCCTTCCCGACCTGGGAGGGCGACAGCCGGACGAGGTGGCGCTGCGCATCGGTCGGGAGTGGAAGGTCGGCGCGATGGCCGACGTGGGCGATCGGACGCGCAACGCGGGTGTGATCGTGCTGCTCGTGCCGAAGGAGAGCTCGCGCGACGGGCGCGGGCACTGCCGCATCGAGACGGGTC
Organism: Gemmatimonadales bacterium; assembly: GCA_038208205.1. Taxonomy (GTDB): domain Bacteria; phylum Gemmatimonadota; class Gemmatimonadetes; order Gemmatimonadales; family Gemmatimonadaceae; genus AG11. The sequence continues at coordinate 2,841 of JBBQYZ010000548.1, forward strand.
AGGGGACGGAGGGATTCATCACCGACGCGACCTCGGGCGAGATCTGCCGCGAGGCGACCCCGTACTTCGCGCAGCGGGAATATGGTGCGGGGATGGAGCTGGTGACGCTTCGCGTGGCGCAGCGATTCGCCAGCGAGTTCGGCTTCGCGCTCGACACCTCGATCCAGGCACCCGCTTCGAGGGCGCAGGCCCGAGGTGGAGCTCGGCGAAGCTCGGGGATCAATCCGCTCCTACTCCTCGTGCTGCTGTTCTTCGTGCCCTCGGCGACGTGCGCCGCCCCGCAGCGCGGGCACGAAGTACAGCAGCACGGGGAGGAGGGGCCGATTGTTACCCGAGCTTAGCCGCGCTCCCCCTCGGGCCGGCGCCC
>JBBQYZ010000549.1:0-3206 GCA_038208205.1 Gemmatimonadales bacterium
CTGCCAGGGCGCCACCCAAGCGAGAGCCACCCCCACGACAAGGCCTGCCGCCGCCGACTCGAATACGCGGCGTCCCTGAGACTGCCGCCACCAGTCGCGCCGCTGGCCACCCTCGACCGCGGTCACGCCAGGAGTCTGACCCAGATCTCGATAGCGTCGCTGCTAATCAGTAGTTGATGCGGACGGTGGATACGTCGATGCGGCCGCTGCCCTCGGGCACCATCACGCTTGTCTTCAGCGATATGGAGGCGTCGACGCGTCTCCTGCAGCAGCTTGGGAGCCGTTGGGGCGACACCCTGTCTCAACACCGTGCGCTGTTGCGCGCCGCCTACCGGGGCCATGGCGGCCACGAGATGGGAACCGAAGGCGACAGTTTTTTCGTGGTGTTCGACTCGGCCGCCGATGCTGTACAGGCATGCATCGATGGCCAGCGGGCGCTCGCGACACACAGCTGGCCGGCTGGGATTCCCGTAAAAGTGCGGATGGGAATGCACACGGGGACGCCGGTGCGCCACGAGGAGGGTTACATCGGTCTCGATGTACACACCGGTGCTCGCATCGCGGCGTCTGCGCACGGCGGCCAGGTACTGGTGTCCGAAGCCACTCGCCATGCAGTGCAGGGTGAGATCACGACTGACATTTCGTTCCTGGATCTGGGTTGGCATCGCCTCAAGGACCTCCCGACGCCTATCCAGCTGTATCAACTCACCGTGACGGACCTCCTCGGTGAGTTCCCACCGGTCCGCAGCCTTGGCGCCCCGACGAACCTGCCCGATCCACGTACGTCCGTCGTCGGCCGCGCTGAGCTGTTGGACCATGTCTGCTCGTTTCTCCGGGACGGAGCGCGTCTCGTCACCCTCACCGGACCGGGAGGAACCGGCAAGACGCGGCTCGCAGTGGAGGTCGCCAAGGCGCTCGAGCACGCATACCCGGATGGCGTGTTCTTCGCCGCTCTCGCCCCTACGCGCGAGCTCAGCGCGGCGTGGGACGTGATCGCTGGCGTCTTAGGAATCGGGGGTGACGACGGTCCGCAGGACCGCGTCAGTCGCCACCTAGCGGCGCGTCGGTCCCTCGTCGTGCTCGATAACCTCGAGCAGTTGCCGACGTCGGCCGAGCTCGCTCGTGATCTCCTCGAGGCGGCACCAGGGGCAGTATTCGTCGCGACCTCGCGCCGCCCGCTGCATGTGCTCGGTGAGCGTGAAGTCGCTGTACCCAGGTTGCCGCTGCAAGCGGCTACAGCTCTTTTCGCGTCCCGGGCATCCCTGGTCCGGTCGGATTTCGCGCTCGACGAGTCGAATCGCGTCGACGTGGAGCAACTTTGCGACCGTCTCAACGGCCTCCCCCTCGCCATCGAGCTCGCCGCGGCGCGTATTCGCCTGTTGTCGCCGGCCGCGTTGCTCGCAACGCTCGCAGATCAGCTGACGCTCGCGGGCAAGGAGGTCGACCGGCCGGAGCGGCAACGCACTCTGCGCGCCACGATCCAGTGGAGCTATGACCTTCTGCCCGCCCGCGACCGCACCACGGTCGATCTCCTCGGCACCACGCTCGGCGGCTGCAGCCTCGATCTGCTTCGTGCGCTGCGGCCCGACGAAGATCCTCTCGACCTTGTCGAGGCGTTGGTCGACGCCAGCCTTCTGACCCTTAGTGAAGGACTCGGCGGCGAACTCCGACTTGAAATGCTTGAGGCCGTTCGGCAGTTCGCCGCACAGCAACTTGCTGCCCGCAATGACGTCGATGTGGTGCATCGCCGCCACGCGGAGCACCTCCTCGAGGTGGCCAGCGATGCCGCCTCTCGACTGCGCGGGCCCGATCATGCGCAGGGGACGCGCATCCTTGATCGTGAGGCCGGCAACCTGTCCGTCGCCCTTGGATGGACTCTCGAGCCAGGCGATCCAGCGAGAAACGAACTCGGTGTGGCGCTCGTGAATGCGCTGGCGTGGTTCTGGTACATGCGCGGACATGGCGAGGCAGCCACGTCGTGGGTCCGTCGCGCAGTGGCGCTCGCCCCGTCCGACTCGGCGCGGGGCAGAGCGTTGCACTACCTCGGTGTACTGCAACTGCAGCACGGCGAGGTTGACGCGGCGCTTGCTTCGCTCGGAGAGGCACTGACGTACTCCCGCGCTGAGGCGGACACCGATTCGATCTCCAAGGACCTCTCGAGCATCGCGGTCGCGGCGCGAGCGGCCGGTGATCTCGTCGGCGCGCGGGATTTTCTGGAGGAAGCGGTCGCCCTCGCTCGCGAAGGGCGCGACTCGCTCAGTCTCGCAACGGGGTTGTCAAACCTCGCGGTTGTCGAGCTCGATCTCGGGCAACCACATCAGGCGGTGACACACTTGCAGGAGGCCGTTGAACTCGACACCGTCCGGGGCGACGAATGGGGCGTCGCCATCGGTCGCGTCAACCTCGCGACGGCGTACCTCCGCCGAGGGGACGTCAATGTCGTGCGCGATGCTGTGGTCTCGCTCGCCGCCGAAGCCGCTGTGCGCAACGATCCCGACCTTGCGTGTTGTGTGCTGGAACTGACCGCCGCGTTGCACGCCGACATGGGGCGGGCGCGTGACGCCGCCCGCGTCGCCGGCGCGGCCGACGCCGTGCGAAGACGGGAGTCACTTGCCCTGCCCGAGCCAGACGCGGCGGACCTTGAGCTTCATCTCGGCCCCGTGCGCGCGAGCGTGGACTCCGCCGACTGGGAACGATGGACGCAGGAGGGCGCCGTCATCGGTCTCTCAGCACTCGACGAGGTAGTTACCCTCCCCGATTGAGAACCGTCTCCGATGCGTACGCGTGCAGACGCGCGGCCAGCTCCTTCGGGTGGCTGAACGCGGGCAGGTGTCCGCTAACTATCTCATCGGGCGTTATGCCCAGGCGCTGCCGCACGACTCGGCGCATGAATTCGGCGGGGAAGAAGCGGTCGTCGCGGCACAGCAAAAACTTGGTGGGCACGGCGGGCCACTTGGCCAGGGGCCACGGCTTCTCGAACGGCGTGTCCGACTGCTTGCGTTCCCCCCGTGCCATCGCCCGGGCCGCCACGTCGGGCGGAACGTCGTGGAAGAACGTCTTCATGACGTCGAAGCCGCCATCAACGGGGCTGTTGTCCCAACCCGTGTTGGCCCACCACTCCCCCGGCGACTCGCCTGGCTTCGGCACCATCGCGGCTACCAGGACCATGAGGTCGACGGGTACCCGATCGCACACGAGCGGTGCGG
>JBBQYZ010000550.1:0-3199 GCA_038208205.1 Gemmatimonadales bacterium
GGTGCTCATCAAGGACAACCACCTGATGGTGCTGGGCGGTGACATCGGTGAGGCTGTTCGCCGCGCGCGCGCGCTGGCACCCCCGGGTATCGTGATTCAGGTGGAGTGCGATACCATGGCCCAGGTGGACGCGGCAGTAAATGCGGGCGCCGACAGCGTCCTGCTCGACAACATGTCGCCGGAGTCCCTGCGCGCCTGCGTGGAGCTCGTCGCGGATCGCGTCGTGACTGAGGCCTCGGGGGGCATCACACTGCACACCGTGCGTGCGGTTGCAGAGAGCGGGGTGGATCGCATCTCCGTCGGTGCCCTAACGCATTCTGCTCTCGCACTCGACGTCGCGCTTGACTTCCATGCGCTTGGCTGACCAGCCATTCTCCAGGAAACTTTCTATCTTCAGTGCGCTTCGCGCCCACCGATCGCCTTCCTGAGCATTGCGATCTGCCCGCCGTGATACGCGTAGTGCTGGGTGAGTCCGTGCAGCATCACGGCGTACGTGGTGCCGGTGCCGGTTGCGGCGTCCCTTTGTGGGCCGACGACGGCCTCCAGTCGGTCAGCCGGAAAGCCACTGACCGCGGCGATGAGCTCGTGGTGCGCATCAATGAGCGCGACGTTGGCGGCAGCCCACGTTGCGTCGGTAACCGAGTCCATGGCCGGCCAATCACCGCCGAGCGGAGTGCCGGCGCCGTGGCCGGCGAGCCGGCGGGTGACCTCACGAGTCCAGCCGGCAAGGTGCAGCACCAATTCGCAGATCGTGTGCGCGGAAGAGATCGGCCGCGCTGCTGCCGCCCGCGCCGTGACGCCATCGAGCACCGCGACGAGCGACGGACCATGCCACGGGTCGCCCGTCATCGAGCGATCGAGCTCGTCGGCGATGCGTTCCACCTCATTCAACTTTCACCTTCCTCTCACTCCGCGTGAGGACGTCGGTATTCCGTCTAGCGCGCCGTTGCCCGCCTCTCCTCGTCATCACGCTGCCCTAAGAACTCGCCGATCGATGCTAGCGCCTCGATGTGGTCGCAGAAGATCTTGAACGTCGCGACCAGCGGCACCGCGATGAACGCTCCGGGTATTCCCCACACCCAGAACCAGAACGCTAGCCCCACGAAAATCGCAACGGGATTGAGCGCGAGGCGATGGCCGAGCAGTAGTGGGCTGACGAAGTTGCCCTGGATGACGTTGACCAGGAGAAAGCTGGCGGGTACGAGCAGCGCGTGGCCGACGCTGTCGAACGTCGTCAGTGCCGCGACGGCAAGGATCGCGACCATTGTGAGTGCGCCGAGATAGGGAATGAACTCGAGCACGGCGACGAGCGCTCCCCAGAGAAACGGACTCGGCATTCCCCACAGGTACATCACGCCGGCGACGACGGCTCCTTCCACCAGATTCACCGTCGCAGCCGTCAGTAGGTACGTCGATATCGACGACTCGGTCCCGCGCGCGATCTGCACGGCCAACCTCTTCTCCCCCCGCTCCGGGAGCACTTTGACGAGCTTCTGGAGAAACAGGTCGCCGGCGGCGAGAAGGAAGTAGAGTAAGATCGTCACCTCGAGTACCGTTCCTACCAGCCGCTGCGTGGTGCCAAACGCGCGTGTCAGGAGGCTCGGACCCTGGACCACGACGGCGGTCGGTTTGGCGGGTCCGGACGTCACGCCCGTCGCGGTGGCGGCGGTCGCGACTTGTTCCGCGGTCTTACTGGCGCGCTCGATTGGCCGGAGCAGCTTGGCCAGCTTTCCCTGCGCCGTCGCGAGCGTGCGCGGCGCGTCCGCGGCGATCCGCTGGATCGGACCCGACAGCTCGTAGCCGGCGAGCCCGATTGCCGCGAGCAGCGCTAGAATGATGATTCCGGCGCTGAGCGGCGGGGGAACACGAAAGCGCGAGAACACGCGCACCGCGGGGCTGAGCAGAAAACTCAACAGCACCGCGAAGACGATCGGGAGCAGAAACGCGCGCGCGAAATAGATCGTGTACATGAGCGCGAGCACGGCGAGGATCAATACGCCGAAGGACAGGGTCCTGAGATCAGCGAAGGCGGCCGCCGTTTTATCGATGTCCGGCGGCGCCGCGTCGGGCGCCACCGACGTCGCTTCCGCCGTGGGATCGACGTCGGGCTCGAGGACGGAGTCGCTGCGCGCGCTTTCTGGAGACATGAGGAATCTGGGAGAAGGACGCCCGCGCACGAAAGCCCAGTCCAGCACGGACGGGCGAACAGACTCCCCTTATGGCAAGATCGTCTCCACGGCTAGCGCTCGACGCGGCTATGCCTTCCCTCTCCGGCTCATCGAATCTCCCCGCACTTTTGAGTGACGTTCCGGTCTTCGGACTTGAGCGCGTCGCCGGTGTTCGAGACGAAGATCACGAGCAGCCTCGCCGGCTCGGGCGTGCTAATGCTCTCGGTGAGCGCGTGATGCGCGTCCGCGCGTCGCGCGCTGGCGCGCGTCTGCTGCTGATCCGGTACACGTCAGGGCTTGAGCGGCTGCAGCTGGGTCCAGTTTCCGCGTAGCTCCGCGTTTGGGTTGTAGGTGGCCGAGTTGGTGTGGACGACGTTGCCGTCCTGGTCCACATAGCTGTAGTTGTACTGATTGCTGACCTTTCCCGTCCGTCCCGTGGCGGGATCGATCACGGCTTGTTGATCCCCCATCGCGTCGGCGGTCGCCACTGCCCCGGCGTGACGCTCTTTCTCCATCGCGGCGGTGCGCTCCATCGAGCCCCGGAAGGTCGCCTCGTTTCGCGCGGCCGCTTGTTGCGCATTCTGGATGATCGCCGCCTGCTGCGCCTGCGCGTTCTTTAGCGCGAACGCGTTCTGGCGCGCCTGCCACGCCGGATCTACCGCGATGCTCTTGGAGATGGCCTTGAATTGGGGAAGCGTCGCGTCCAGCGTCCCGCGGGGCGCACGACCACCATTGACGTACGCTTGCGTGATGTTCGTGACGCCGTTCGGCGCGGTCATCGCCGTCGACTGCATGAGCACGACGACAATCTCTTCCACGGGATGTCCGTTGAAGTTGTAGGCGATGCGAACACCCGCTGCATCGCTTTTTTGATGGTTCGGCCGCGGGCTATGCACGGCCTGTGCATCGTACTGCGTGTTCATCCGCTGATCGCTCTCGGCGGCCCCCGCCGTGGCGTCGGGCGTCGGCTGGTTGCCCACCAGGGTCACGCCGGGTCGCGCTTCACCGAGCACCTGTTTCTTCAGGAAATC
>JBBQYZ010000551.1:0-3197 GCA_038208205.1 Gemmatimonadales bacterium
TTTGTGACGCGGTTCCGCACGTCAACCTCGTGGAAGCAGTAGCGAGCAGGCCACCGGTTCGGCGACTGGATTCGGCGCTGAGCGATCACGCCCACGCTGGCGAACCAGACGACAGCTTCGGCCAGTGGCCGTTGCGTAAACCTTCGGGTTCGTCCGGGCCTGTCGGGACGATTGGGGTATGGCTCAGAACTTCATTGCGTGTGATCGTGACCAGGTGTTGTTGATGCCGCCGAGCCTGCGTGAGTGGCTGCCATTTCGCGTGGTTCGTTTTGGATGCGGTCGAGGGGATGGATCTGTCGGCGTTCTACTCGGTCTATCGCCGCGACGGGCATGGCCGTGCAGCGCACGATCCGGCGATGATGGTGGCGCTGCTTCTGTACACGTACGCGCGTGGGGAGCGCTCTTCGCGGAGGATCGAGCGGGCGTGTGTGGAGGACGTCGCGGTGCGGGTGATCGCGGCGAACCAGGCGCCGGACCACACCACGATCGCTCGTTTCCGTCAACGCCACGAGGCTGCGCTGGCGGGTCTGTTTGGCGAGGTGCTGGTGTTGTGCGCGGAGGCGGGGCTGATCGAGGTCGGTGTGGTCGCGATCGACGGGACGAAGGTCCACGCCAACGCGGGCCGCGATGCGAACACCAGCTACGAGGAGATAGCCCGCGAGATCCTTGAGCAGGCTGACGCGGTCGATTGCGAGGAGGATGAGCGCTTCGGCCCGGGGTCGAGCGTTGATGTGTTGCCAGAGGGGTTCCGCACCCCGCATGGCCGGAAGGGGTGGTTGCGCGAGGCCCGTCAGCGGCTCGATCAGCGCCGCGTCGAGGAGGGCCGTGCGATTCCGAAGTCGCGGCCGGATCGGTTGCGGGAATGCGCGCGTCGGCTCGAGGAAGACCTCGCGGTCGAGCGTCGAGCGGTCGAGCGCCAGGCCGAGTTCTGGGCGGTTGGGCTCGCTGCCGACGGACGACCGCTGGGCCGTCGGCCAAAGCCCTATACCCCACCCGAGACCCCGGTTGGGGTGATCAACACCTCAGACCCCGACTCGCGCAGGTTGAAGGCTCCGCAGGGGTATTTGCAGGGCTATAACGCCCAGGCCGCGGTGAACGAGCACCAGATCGTGGTCGCCGCCGAGATCAACGCATCAACGGCCGACTTCGGCAACCTGAAACCAATGGTCGGCGCCACCCTCAGCGAGCTCGCCCGAGCCGGCGTCACCGACACACCCGGCGTGGTCGTCGCCGACGCCGGCTACTGGCACACCGAACAGATGCAAGCGATCGTCAACCAAGGGATCCAGGTGCTCGTCCCGCCCGACGCGAGCGGCCGCAAGACACCGAGGCCAGGGTGGGACGGCGGCCTCTACGCGTTCATGCGCAGAGTGCTCGCGACCGAGCATGGAGGCACGCTCTACCGACAACGCCAAGGAATGATCGAGCCCGTCTTCGGGGACACGAAGTTCAACCGCCGCATCGACCGCTTATTACGCCGCGGCAGAGCCGCCGCGCGGTCGGAATGGCGGATGATCACCGCGACCCACAACCTCAACAAGCTCCACCGCCACCAGCTCACCGCCGCGGCCCGCTAAGACGCCGCCGGGGCGACTCCGGCGAACCGACACAGCCCGCCCAACCGCGCGCCCAGCACCACCCCCAACCGCTGTCGATTTACGCAACGGCCACGCCACAAGGCAGTGGCGCCAGAACGCCCGAGCAGGTGGGGTTCGGCAGGCACGTCGACGCACCGCCGAAGGCGCTCCTTCGCCTCGATGCGAGAGCGATCGACCTCGAGTGGAGAGTGCTGCTTTTGTGCACCGGCAGCAACGGGCCTCGAGAGTTCCCAATCCGGGGAAAGCAGCAGCCGCGCTCCCGTGCTGCAACCGTCGAGAAGCGGAACTGTGGTTGTGTCCTGAAGCCTGGAGATGTGCGGACCGAGGTATGTGGCGTGACATACCTGAGCGCGTGGCCGAATGGGATCGTGATCCCGGGATCGAAACCCGTACTCCGAGCGCGATCCAGCGGAGCGCCAGGCCCACCAGTACCAGGAGGGAAGATCGATCTCCTCGATGATCCGATGTCGCGGGGCCGGTGAGCCCCGGTCAGAGGAGCCGGTCGCTGCGAGTGCACCCAAGTCCGCTCGGTGCATCGCGCGGTTGACTCAGACAGTGAGCATCAACGGCGCCGGACCCGCTCGCACTTGACTGACACGATGTCATGGCGGTCGGCAAGCACGGTGTCACGGCCGCTGCCGCAGTTCACTCGGTCGCGCGAACTGTCGACGGAGGTGATGCGGTCGTCGCTCGCCGGCCCAGCCGCCCCATGGCTGATCTCGAACTGCACCCGCTTGCCGCTCGGATGCTGGGGCTCCGCGGCGATGATCGGTCGGACCATGCCTCCTTGCCCTTCCTCTTGCTCAGCCACCACGAGCGCACGAGCGGCATCTCGATCCCGCAGGCAGGGTTCGGGCAGGTCACTGTCCGCGCCCAGATCCAAGCGATCGCAGTCGCCTTCGAACCTTCTTGGGTGGTTGCTCGGGGGTAATGCGCGCCAATACGCTCCTGTGCCTCGTCGCGCATCCACGCCCCGTACGCGCGGACGTCGGCGGCTAGGCCGGTCGCACCCTCCCAGCCCAACTGCTCGTCGGCCAACCCGGGGAATACGGGCGGCCGTCCGGCGAACGTAGGCGGGATCTCGATCAGGGCCTTGTTGATCAGCACCGACCGGGTTGAGGTCTGAGGCGTGCGCCTCCAGCCCGAGGCGCTGGGCGTCAAGCGGGATCGTGCCGCCGCCGGCGAAGGGGTCGAGGATCGACGGGGGATCACCCCCCGTTGACGCGAGAATCTCGGCGCGCGCCTCACCTAGTAGCGCCTCGTCACGCGAGTTCTCCGGGCGGCGTCGCTCGAGGATAGGATCTCCGGCTTGCGGGCCGCGATGTCCATGCCCGTCACGTTCCATGTCTTCACAGGTTGCTCCTTGTCTGTCGGGCTGCGGACGGGCATGCACGCCCACGGCAGTAGCGTAGACCCCAACCTTCGGAGGTTCCGTGCCTTGTTAGGAGCAAGGCCCGGCCTCGCCCCATGTCCATTCGACCTTTCCACCCTGCCATTTCGTCGGTGACGGGCGCACCCGCCTCCGAGGCGACGCCATCGGCTGACATCGACCGGGCGACGGGACGCACGGATGGACACGGCCGTCCGGAGGTACGCGGG
>JBBQYZ010000552.1:0-3190 GCA_038208205.1 Gemmatimonadales bacterium
CGGTGCGCAGCAGGTCCGCGACGCGGTCGTCGTCGTGCGTGCGGGGACGGCCACTGCGCGGCGCATCGGAGAGGCCGGCGAGGCGATGCGCGTGAAACCGGTGGCGCCTGCGGATTTCGCTCGATGTCGATCACCCATTTCGCTCGAAGCCGATCACCCGTTTCGCTCGAAGCCGATCAGTCAGTTCGCTCCAAGCCGATCACGCGTTTCGGCTGATGCCGATCACCACGTGAGCTGAAGGCCGCGGGATCCCACCGTGGGCGCTATCTCCTCCGGACTTCTACCCGGAGCGAGGCGGTGTCTGCTGAGAGGATCCCGATGCGAAAGGTGTTCGAGGCCCTGCGCCTCGCGTTCGACCAGCGCCGCAGCCAGCGCGAGATCGCCACCATCCTGGCACTCTCGCAGAGCACGGTGCACGAGTACCTCGGCCGCTTCCGCGCGACCGGACTCCCGTGGCCCCTGCCCGAAGAGATCGACGAGGCCGCGCTCGACGCCCGGCTCTTCGTGCGCGGGGCGACGCCGCCGACCGCGACGCGCCCGGTCCCCGACTGGGCGACCGTGCATCAGGAGCTCAAGCGCAAGGGCGTCACGCTCCAGTTGCTCTGGGCCGAGTACCAGCAGACGTACCAGCACGCCGCGCCGGGTAGCGCGCGCGCCTACCAGTACACGCAGTTCTGCCGGCACTATCATGCCTGGGCCGGCACGCTGGAGCCGGTGCTGCGGCAGGTGCACGTCGCCGGCGAGCGGCTCTTCGTGGACTACGCGGGGCCGACCATGCCCATCGTCGACGCGCGCACGGGCGAGGTCCGCGACGCACAGATCTTCGTCGGTGCGCTCGGCGCCAGTCACCTGATCTACGCCGAGGCCACGTGGACGCAGGCGCTGCCGGACTGGATCGGCGCCCACGTGCGGCTGCTCGAGTTCCTCGGCGGCGTGCCGGCGCTCATCGTCCCCGATAACCTCAAGGCGGGCGTGCGCCAGCCGTGCTATTACGAGCCCGTGCTGCACCCGACGTATCAGGACTTCGCCACGCACTATGGCACCGCGATCCTGCCGGCGCGCGCCTACCATCCGCGCGACAAGGCGAAGGTCGAGACGGCGGTGCAGATCGTCGAGCGCGAGCTCCTCGCCCCGCTGCGGCACGACGTCTTCCACTCGCTGGCCGAACTGAATCACGCGCTCGCCTTCGGCCGCGAGCGCGTGAACGAGCGGCCCTTCCAGAAGCTGGCCGGCAGCCGGCGTTCGGTCTTCGACGCGACGGAGCGCGCGATGCTGCGTCCACTGCCGCTCGCACGGTACGAGCTCGCGGAGTGGAAGACGGCCAAGGTGAACATCGACTACCACATCTCCGTCGAGGGGCACCTGTACAGCGTGCCGTACCTGCTCGTCGGTGCGACGGTGAGTGTCCGGCTGACGGCCACGATGCTCGAGGTGCTGCACGACGGGAAGCGCGTCGCGGCGCACATGCGGAGCAGCGAGAAGGGACGCTACACGACCGAGCCCACGCACCGGCCGAAGGCGCACCAGCGGCATCTGGAGTGGACGCCGTCGCGCCTCGTCGCGTGGGGCGCGAGCATCGGCGAGGCGACCGCGCGCGTGGTCGACACGATCCTGGAGCGGCAGCCGCATCCGGAGCAGGGCTACCGCGCCTGCTTGGGGCTCCTCTCGCTCGGCCGCCGCTACGGCCCCGAGCGGCTCGAGGCGGCGAGCGGGCGCGCGCTGGGCTCGGGCGCGGTGAGCTATCGCTCGGTGAAGTCGATCCTCGCGACCGGCCTCGATCAGCTCCCGCTCGACGAGACGGCCGACCCGCCGCTGCCCCTACCATCGACGCACGCGCACGTGCGCGGCGCCGCCTACTACCAGACCTGCCAGACGCTCGATGCCACGTCGACCGACACGGCGGGCGAGCCGTCCACCCTCGCCGTCCTCACCAGCGCGTCCGCCTACTCGGAGAGCCCATGCTGATCGAACAGACGCTGACCATGCTGCACGCCCTCAAGCTCACCGGCATGGCCGCCGCGCTCGCCGAGCAGCGCGGCATCCCTGACCTCGCCACGCTCAGCTTCGAGGAGCGCTTCGCGCTGTTGCTCGAGCGTGAGCAGGCGGCGCGGCACGACCGGCGCCTCACGCGCCTCTTGCAGCTCGCCCGCTTCCGCCACGCGGCGTGCGTGGAGGACGTGAACTTCCGCACGAAGCGCGGGCTCGAGCGCGGCCGCTTCCTGCAGCTCGCCGGCGGCGAGTGGATCCGGCAGCACCAGACACTCCTGATCGTCGGCCCCACGGGCACGGGCAAGACCTGGCTCGCCTGTGCGCTCGGCCAGAGCGCCTGTCGCCAGGGGCACACGGTGCGCTACGTGCGGCTGCCGCGGCTCCTCGGTGAGGAGCTGGTGCATGCGCGGGCCGACGGCTCCTACGGGAAACTGATGCAGACCCTCGCCCGGACCGAGCTCCTGATCCTCGACGACTGGGGCCTCGCCCCGCTCGGCGACCGGGAGCGGCGCGATCTGCTGGAGGTGGTGGAGGACCGCGCCGGGCGGCGCGCCACGCTCGTCACCAGTCAGCTCCCGGTCGAGCACTGGCATGAGATGATCGGCAACGCCACGTTTGGCGATGCTATCCTCGACCGGCTCGTGCACCACGCGCACCGGCTCACGCTCACCGGCGAGTCGCTGCGCCGACTCGCCACCGCGCCACCCTCATCCGTCACGTCGTCCGACTCACCGATCCCGTGGCCCCCTCGCGTAACGTGATCGCCATCGAGCGAAACGGGTGATCGCCTTGGAGCGAAACAGGTGATCGCTTTGGGCCGAAATCGGTGATCGCTTTGGGCCGAAATGCGTGATCGACTTCGCCGAAATACGCAGTACCCTCGCCGCCGCCCTGGCGGTGCATCTGGCCGTTGAACCAGCGGGCGCCGAACGACAGCGTGTTGGACAGCCCGAACGCCCGGTGTTCGGCCAGCAGGCGCAGCTCCTCGGTCACGTTGCGGAAGCCCTCACGCTCCACCTCGCGCGGCACAAGCTCGCCGGTCGCCGGATCGGCGATGTCGAGCGCACCGGGACCGCCGTCCTCGTTGCGCCAGACGAGCGCGCGCGAGCTGCCGAGCACAGACGTCACGCTTTCGACCCGCACGCCGGCGCGCGAGCGCCAGCCGAGCGTGAGCGAGCCGACGTTCCACGGCGACGTGAGC
>JBBQYZ010000553.1:0-3182 GCA_038208205.1 Gemmatimonadales bacterium
CCGGCGTCCAGTCGGGATCGTGACCGTCGCCGACACTGGTGAGACGCGAAAGAGTACCGGAGGCGACATCGAGCGTCCAGACGTCCCGATCTCCGACACGGTCGCCTTCGATATCGAGCGCAATGGTACGTCCATCGGGCGACACGCTCGGCCGATGATAGAGAGCCGCTTGCTGGAGCAGCGGCTTCTCGGCGCCCGAGCGATCCATCGACATGAGCCGATATTTGGCGGCGCGCTCGTAAAGGAGCACGCCGTGGCCCACCGACAAGTACGCCACGCCACCGAACGCCTGAAATACGCGATCCCCTAGTAGGTCGACAGCCCCCGTGGCGCGGAGCGACGATTGGTCGAATGGAATCGCAGCAAGTGCTCCGTCACCACGCACAAAGACCACATGGGCGGCGTCGAACTGCGGCGCCGCAGCGTCGTCATCCACGATGCGCGGGAGACCGCCTCCAAGGGGCACCACGGCCGCCTTCGTCCCGCGCGTGACGCCAGTTGCCGTTGGGGAAATGGTGAACAGGACCGCTTTCCCATTGGGCAGCACGTTCGGTGACACGTGTATCTGGTTGCTGTCGGGGGTCGTGAGTTCGCGAAGTCCCAATCCATCAGAACGGATTACCGCCAGCCCACCTCGCAGATCGGTGAAGACGATGCGGCCATCCGGAGTCCAGGCAGGCGCGCCGATTCCGTTGGTCCGTGCGGTGGGAACCGGCGTCCGTACGCCGCCCTCGATCGGCAGCGTGTAGAGAACCCCATTCTCCGCGAAACCGAGCGTGTGCGAATTCCAGGAAATGAACGGACTTGACCCGTTATCGGTCCCGGGAATCGGGGTGCTCGTTAGCTGGTCCATGAAGCGGAGCGAGAGATGTGAGTGGGACTCGCTTAGCACCATGACGACCACAAGCTTGCCGTCAGGCGACACGGCGAGCTTGCTGTAACGGCTGTTGGTTTCCTGGACCGCGGGGTCGAAGACGGCGCGGCGGGTAGCGGATGAGGCGGGAGCCGAAGCGCGTGCGTATCGCTGCCATGCAGCCCCGAGAACGAAGCCCGCGAAGAGGGTTAGCGCTAGCCAGCCTGGTGCCACGCGGCGCGCGGTTGCGCTTCCCGAGGTGGTTGTGCTCCGCCGCCGGGCCGACGACACGGATGCCAGTTCCGCCGCGAACTCCTTCGCACTTCCGAAACGATCAGCCGGAAGCTTCTCGAGCGCGGTGAGAACGGTGGACGCCACCTGTTCGGGAATGCTCCGTCGCTGCGCAGCGAGTGGTTGGGGTCCTCGGTGATCACTTTGGCCACGATCGCCTGCAACGTCGAGCCGGTGAACGGCGGGTCGCCGCTCAGCATTTCATACGTCACCACGCCCAGCGAGTAGATGTCCGTGCGCGCCGTGATCTCGCGCTCCCCCATCGCCTGCTCGGGGCTCATGTACTGCGGCGTGCCGAGGGAGAGACCGGTCTGCGTCATCCGCGATCCACCGGCCTGTTGCACCGCCAGAGCGATCCCGAAGTCGGCCACCAACGCACGGCCTTCGTGCAACAGCACGTTCTCCGGTTTGATATCGCGGTGAATCACGCCGCGCTTGTGCGCGTACTCCAGCGCATCGGCGACTTCGGTGGCGATGCGCACCGCGTCGGCGATAGAGAGCTGTTTCTCGCGGCTCAGTCGCCCGCGGAGCGTCTCCCCGTCGACGTACGGCATCACGTAGTAGAGGAGCCCGTCCGCTGAGCCGCTGTCGAACAACGGGAGGATGTGCGGGTGCTGCAGATTGGCGGTGAGCTCGATCTCCTTGAGAAATCGCTCAGGGCCGAGGATCGCCGACAGTTCTGCATGGAGCACCTTGATCGCGACCTTGCGGTGGTGCTTCAGGTCCTCGGCGAGATACACCGTCGCCATCCCGCCGCTCCCGAGCTCGCGCTCGATGCGGTAACGATCGGCGAGGGCCGACGCTATGCGATCCATCGCGTCGCTCACTTGTTCGTCGGCTCCGCTACGTTCACGTCACCCTGCCGATTGCATACGCAGGAGAAAACCGGTGCATCAACCAGCATTGTGGGTGGTTCGACGCGAGCCTTGATGTCGCTCTGCTTGACTCGTCGCTGATGCTTTCGCGCTTTTATGCGAACTCGCGATTTCACGTCGACTCCCATTGGTATCGTCTTTTGGCATCGTCTTTGTCGCGTAGCTACCTTGGGCGGTCCACTATTCTCGTACGCTTTTTCTGCGACTCGGCTCCTGGGCTCGCCCGGCAAAACCCTGCCAAACGTTAGCGTGTCATCCGTACCGCGGTAATAGTTTGGAATTTGCGAGGGGAGCTTCGCCGGACTGCTCGCATCCGGCAGGACGGTAGCGCACGACGACTGTGCGCTGCGCGGCTGAGCCACGATGCAGTCGCACCTGAATGCATTCTGTTCCCGGAGCGAGTCTTATGCAGCGGATCGTTTCGATCTTGACGTGCCTCGCAGCACTCGCCCTTACCGCTTCTGCTCCGGCACAGCAGCAGGACACGTCGGCGAATACGCTTGCCCACTGGTTCGGGCGGTTCAGTTCGGGCCAAGGTGACCCGAATGTCCGCGTTATCGTTCCTGCCGGTCGCCGAGGTCCACCATCCAGACATCCGGCTCCTGCGTGGTGACATTGCACACCAGCCGGGTGCCGTCGGGCGTAATCGAGACGCCACCCAAGTAGCAGTGGATCGGCAGCTGAGCATATCGCACACTCGTGCCCCCAGCGAGCGATACGCGCCAAATCTCCGTTTCCTGCGGGTCGCCCGTGACGTAAAACACGTTTGAGTCCCCAACGGCCACCACGTACGCAGCGTCAGTCAGCTCGGGCGTCACTCCGATACGGTGCCATGGGCCATTGGGAAGCGCGTAGCCATACAAGCGCTGCTCGCGCGCCGCAACCGAGCGTGCGGCCAGCACGAGGAGGCGACGGTTCGGCGTCACCATGATTCCGCCGATCTCGGCGGAGCCAGAGGGAATTGGAATTTGTCGCGTTGGCCCGCCGAGCGTATCCGTCACGAGGAGCGTCTGGGTCCCGCGCACGCCCCATACCCACTCCGTGGCGTCGAGCGCCCCCCCGAACCAGAGGCCCTGGGTTGCCCGGTCTAGTGCGCGCAGCCGTCCGGTGGCGAGGTCCGCGATGGCCGCTGGCGCGCGCTCCGATTGCTGCAGCACCAGCTG
>JBBQYZ010000554.1:0-3177 GCA_038208205.1 Gemmatimonadales bacterium
TGTTCTTCAGCCGTCCGCGCCCGGCGGTGTTCGACTGGCAGACGAACGCCGTGAGCTCGTCGTTCCCATCCGGGCACGCCATGAGCGCCACCGTCTGCTACGGCACGGTGGCCTACCTCGTGGCGCGCCTGCAGAAGCACGCCTGGTCGCGCGCGCTCACGCTCACCGGCGCCGCCATCCTGATCCTGCTCATCTGCACGACACGCCTCTACCTCGGTGTGCACTACCCCACCGACGTGCTCGGCGGGATCATCGTCGGACTGGCGTGGGCGGCGTTCTGCATGGCGACGCTCGAAGCGTCGCTCGTCATCGCGCGGCGCCGCTCGCCGCGCGAGGTGATGGAGGAGCGTCGCGCCCCCGCGGAGCCGGGCTGACGCGACGCGACAGATGGCCGCGAAAAAGGGTTCAAGTTGGCGCAGGTACGGCAAGGCCGCGGGCAAGAGCGCCAAGGTGCCGCGCAAGCGCAGCGCGAAGAAGTCCGCGCGCACGCGCTCCACGGCGGCCGACCACGGTTACCGGTGCTCCGTGACCCCCACCTGCCGGCAGTATTCCAGCACCGGGCACACCGAGCACTTCGGGCGCACCCCCGTGCACACGTGCTTGCCGAACGGCACGAGCCGCCGGTTGATCTCGATCCAGTAGCGCCGCGGCAGCACGGCCTCGAGCGCCGTCATCGTCTGCTCCGGCGTGCGCGCCGCCACGTATCCCCAGCGGTTGACGACGCGCCACACGTGCACGTCCACGCTGACGCGCACCACGTCGGCCGCAACGCCGAGTGCCAGGTTGGCGCACTTGGGCCCCACACCGGCGAACGACTGGAGCAGCGCCGCGTCGGCCGGCAGCGATCCGCCGAACTCCTCGAGCACGCGGGTCGCGATGGCGTGGATCTGCTGCGCCTTCGCCCCGTGGAAGCTCGAGGTGTGGATCGCCGCGTCGATGTCGTCCACGCGCAACGCGGCCATCGCGCCCGGAGTCGGCGCCTGCGCCAGCAGTGCGAGCGCGACCGGAAGCGACACCTCGTCCGTGGTGCGGATGGAGATGATGCACGCCACGAGCTGCTGGAACACGCTACCGTAGCCCAGCTCGCGCAACGCGAACATCGCCGCATCGGGGAATCCGCGCACGGCGTCGCGCACGCGGTCCATCACCACGTCGATGTCGAACGGGCGCTTGGCGCCCCCCGGATCACCTCGTTCGCGCACGCCGGTCGCCCGCTTCGCTCTCGCCGCCATGCGCGGGCGGGCGGCAAGAAGAACGCCCGCCGGGCAGGCGATTACGGCGGACGCGACAGCACTGACGCGTGGCTGCCGCCGACCACCCTGCGGACACGCGTCGGTAGACCGGGGCGCGACCGGTGGATATCGTGCTCTGGTTCATCGGTTCACTCGAGCGTCACTGGAGCCAGATGCGTCGCAACCCTCGACCCGCCCGTTCCTCGCGCCGATTCGTGCTCGCCCTCTGCGGCGCGATCGCGGCCGTCGGCTGCGCGCGGGCGTCGACCGCTCCTGGCGCGACGACGCCGGCTCGGAGGCCGGGAGCGCGTGCGCCGGTCACGACGCGCTTCGTCCGGGTGCCCGACGCGAACACGGTGGCGATCATCCTGATGGCGAACAACGTCGACCTGGGGTACGCGCGCATCGCGACCGCGCGCGCCACGCGGCGAGACGTCAAGGCGTTCGCGCGTCAGATGACCACCGACCACACCGCGCTGAACGAGGCGCTGACGTACATCGCCCGGCGACTCGAGATCACTCCGCGTGACGACGACATCAGCCGGCAGCTGCGCGACGAGAGTGTCGGACGACGCGAGACGCTCCGAGCCCTCCCGGCCCGTCGCTTCGATTCGGCCTACGTCGCCAACGAGGTGCGCTACCACCGCGAGCTGCTGGTCGCGATCGACCGTGTCTTCACCCCGAGCGTGCAGCTCGGCGACATCAAGACGTACGTCGCCGAGCTGCGTCCCACGATCACGGCCCACCTCGAGCACGCCGAGCGGGTGCAGACGGCGATCGCGGCCGAGAAGTGATCGCGACGTGCGAGCCAACGTGAGAGCAAACGTGAGAGCAGACATGAGCGCGAGGTGAGCACTGGCGCGGTGGGCCCGCACGACCCCTACGCCGCGCTGCGCCACCGCGACTTCCGGTGGTACGTCATCAGCCTGTTCTCGATGACGCTCGCCTCGCAGCTGCAGGCGGTGGTGGTGGGCTGGCAGGTCTACGCGATCACGCACAGCGCCCTCTCGCTCGGGCTGATCGGTCTCGCCGAAGCGCTCCCGTTCATCGCCCTCGCGCTGCCGGCGGGCTACCTCGCCGACCGGCTCGACCGGCGCGCGCTGTGCGTCGGCTCCCTGGTGGTGCTCGCCCTGTGCTCGGCGGCGCTGCTCGCGCTCAGCGTGAAGCCGGGGCTGCTCGCGCGTGCCGGCATCATGCCGGTCTACGGCGTCATCTTCGCCAGCGGCCTCGCGCGCAGCGTGCTCCAGCCGTCGCGGCAGGCGCTCGGCGCCGAGCTGATCCCGCGCGCGATGTACGAGAACGCCATCGCCTGGCGGAGCAGCAGCTGGCAGACGGCGGCCGTGGTGGGACCGGCGGTCGGTGGACTGCTGTACGGCTTCGCCGGCGCCGTGGCGTCGTACACGGTCGACGTGGTGCTGATGGTGTTCGCGCTGGTCGGATTTCTCGTCATCCACTACCAGCCAGTGGAGCGGCCGCTCGAGCGCGACCCGATCCTGGAGGGACTGGTGACCGGGCTTCGCTTCGTATGGAAGGAGCCGGTGATCCTGGGTGCCCTCTCGCTCGACCTCTTCTCGGTGTTCCTGGGTGGCGCCGAGGCGCTGCTCCCGGTGTTCGCCTCGGAGATCCTCGGGGTGGGCCCGCAGGGGCTCGGGCTCCTGCGCGCGGCCCCCGCCGCCGGGGCGGTGATGATGGGCATCTACCTGGCCCACCGCGGCCCGATCCGGCGCGCCGGCCGCACCATGCTGGCCGCGGTGGCGGTGTTCGCCGTGGCGATCATCGGCTTCGGTCTCTCGCGCAGCTTCCTCCTCTCGGCCCTCCTGCTCGGAGTGAGCGGGATGGCCGACAACGTGAGCGTCGTGATCCGGTCCACCCTGCTCCAGATCCTCACCCCGCCCGAGATGCTGGGGCGCGTCTCGGCGGTGAACTCGGTGTTCATCGGCTCCTC
>JBBQYZ010000555.1:0-3174 GCA_038208205.1 Gemmatimonadales bacterium
GGGCCAGGAGCGCCTCGACGCGCTGCTGCACCTCCCAGAGCGCTTCCTCTGTGGCCGTGCCCTTGGCGGCGGCGGGCTGGTTGGAGACGACCACCAGCACCAGCTCGGCGGCGCGAAGTGCGCGCAGAGCGTCGACGGCGCCTTCGCACAAACTGACCGCGTCGGGCTCGTAGGGCGATTCGTATAGCCCCGATCTCGAATCGGGGACCGGCTCGTCGATCACACCGTCGCGGTCAAGGAACACTCCCGCGCGTGCCACGGAGCTGCTACCCCTGTTCGGCTCCCACCGACTCCCACTTTCCGCTGGCAGTCGCGAGCGCGGGGTGAGAGACGAGCAGGTGCCATAGGACCGACTGAAAGCTCTCGACGTGCGGCGTCAGGCGCGCGGCCGGGGCGCTGATCACAATCGCCACGTCCGCGAGTTGCGCGGTCGTACCGTCGCCGCGGCCGACGATCCCGTACACGGGCGCGCCGGTCTCGTGCGCGAGCTCGACCGCACGCACGATGTTCATCGAGATCCCGGCCTCGCGCGAGCCGCCGCCGACTGAGAAGATGAGCAGCGCGTCGCGCGCCTGCAGCCGCGAGGTCTGCAGCCACGCGGCGAAGCTGGTGTCCCACCCTTCGTCGTTGGTGCGCGCGGTCAGTTCGGCCACGTTGTCGGTCGGCGCGTAGGACTCCAGCGCGCAGAGCTTGCGGAAGTCGTTGACGGCGTGCGACGCGTGCGCCGCGCCACCGCCCACTCCGAGCACGAACAATCGGCCGCCACGGTCGCGCACGCTGGCGATGCCAGCGGCCATCGCTTCGAGCGGCGCCGGATCCAGGCGCGCCGTGATCGCCTCCACCTCGTGCAGATAGTCGCTGGAGAAGCTGCCGGGCACGTCGAGAACCGTAGCGGTCCGGTGAGCGACGCTTGAATCCCTGCGCTCGACGTCGAAGACGGCGCTCACCCGAAGCGCAGGCCGTCGATCCGCCAGCCGCGCTGACCCGGGGGCGCGGATATGGCGACCTCGCACTCCGGACCGCCAGGGGTCCGCGGCAGCGGCACGGCATGCTCGAACCCTCCAAGCTCGGCGACGACGACGTGCCCCACCGGCTGGCCGTCCGTTGCCACCCGCAGCACCAGTCGGCCGCGCACGGGAGCGTCGCGCTGGCCGGTGACCACCAGCTGCCGTGCGCCCGCGGGGACGGTGACGCGTGTCGTCGGAGCGCCGGCCAACCGGTCGTCGGGCACGCGCCGGACGAGGCCGTCGATCTGCCACTCGCGCCAGTAGCGCCGAAGCTGGCGTGGATTCCAGCGCACGCCGAGCGCTAGCGCCACCGCGCGCGAGCGCCACGAGGTCGGCGAGTCCTCATAGAACTGGTCGGCGCGATCTACGAGGAAGCGCGAGTATGCCTCCAGCCAGGTGATCGGGACGAAGCCGTAGTGGCGTTTGACGGTGGCCACTGCCTCGCGGTAGAGGTGCGCTCGCCCCCCGAGGGACTTGTTGTCGGAGCGCATCCGCGAGGTCGCGAGGTTGCCCTCGATCCGCACGCACGGAAAGCGCGCCGACATGCGGATCCACAAGTCGTAGTCGATCGCGTAGTGCAGCCGGTCGTCCAGGCCGCGGCACGCCTCCCAGGCCGAGCGCGAGGCGAACGCGGCCGGTTGGCAGATGAAGCAGAAGTGGGCCAGCGCCTCACGATCGAAGTCTGCGACCTGGTAGGGCATCACGACCCGTCCTTCGGGGTCCACGAAATCGGCATCGCCGTAGACGGCGCCCGCGTCCGGAAGGCGCTCGAATCCCTCCACCGCCCGCCGAAGCGCCCCCGGGCGGTAGGTGTCGTCGGCGTTGAGGAAGGTGAAGATCGCTCCCCGGGTTCGGGAAAAGCCGCGGTTGACGGCATCGGCCTGTCCGCCGTCGGGCTCGGACACCCACCGAATCCGATCGCCGTAGCCCTCGAGCAGCTCGCGCGTCCCGTCGCGCGAGCCCCCGTCCATCACCAGGTAGTCGATGTGCGGCCAGTCCTGGCCCAGGACGCTGTCGATCGTCTCGCGCAGGTGGTGCGCGAGGTTGTAGCTGGGGGTGACGATCCCCACCGTCGGAGGCTCGCGCACCACCCGGAGGGAGTCCTCGCGGCTTGCGTCTGTCACAGCGCGCCTCACCATAGCCAGGAGAAAGTGGGAGGCATCTCGCTAAGCTGGCGACTGTGGTGCCAAACGCCGTGGCCGGCAAGCGGATCATGTTGACCGGAGGCTCGGGCTTCCTCGGTACGCTCGTGCACGATCGCCTCGAAGCGGCCGGAGCAGCGGGGGTGTTCGTGCCGCGCCGCGCCGACTTCGATCTCACGCAGCCCGAGGCGGCGGCGCGGGCCTACGATGCGGCACGCCCCGACACGGTCATCCATCTTGCCGCCGAGGTTGGCGGCATCGGGGCCAATCGCGACAACCCCGGCCGCTTCTTCTACGCCAACATGGCGATGGGCCTGCACATGATCGAGGAGGCTCGCCGTCGGGGGATCGAGAAGTTCACGCAGGTCGGCACCGTCTGCTCCTACCCGAAGTTCACGCCGGTGCCCTTCTCCGAGTCAGAGCTGTGGAACGGGTACCCCGAGGAGACCAACGCGCCCTACGGCGTGGCCAAGAAGGCGCTGCTCGTCATGCTTCAGGGCTACCGAGAGCAGTACGGGCTCAACGGCATCTATCTCATGCCGGTCAACCTCTACGGGCCGGGTGACAACTTCGATCTGGCTTCCAGCCACGTGATCCCCGCGCTCATCCGCAAGTGCGAGGAGGCACGGATCGCCGGGCGCTCGGAGGTCGTGTGCTGGGGCACGGGCAGCGCGTCGCGTGAATTCCTCTACGCGGGCGACTGCGCGGAGGCGATCGTCGCCGCAACCGTGCGCTACGACGGTTCCGATCCCGTCAACATCGGCGCGGCGAGTGAGATCTCGATCAAGGAGCTGACCGAGCTGATCGCGCGACTGACCGGGTTCGAGGGTGAGCTGGTCTGGGACGCGAGCAAGCCCGACGGCCAGCCGCGCCGCTGCATCGATACGACGCGCGCCAGGGAGCTGTTCGGCTTTCAGGCGAGCACGCTGCTCGAGCGGGGGCTCGAGCGCACGATCGCGTGGTACCGGGCGCACGCTCGGGACGGGCAGGAGGCCGGCGCGGCCCGCGGCGTATCCGTCGAATGA
>JBBQYZ010000556.1:0-3163 GCA_038208205.1 Gemmatimonadales bacterium
GGTCACATCTCGTTCGCGAGCGTCTCGCTGCGGATGTCCACGTCCTTCGTCTCGCGCACGAACAGCATGCCGATCACCAGGGTGATGATCGAGACGATCACGGGGTACCACAGCCCCGAGTAGATATTGCCCTTGGCCGCCACGATCGCGAAGGCGATCGGCGGCAGGAAGCCGCCGAACCAGCCATTGCCGATGTGGTAGGGAAGCGACATCGAGGTGTAGCGGATGCGTGTCGGGAACATCTCGACGAGCATCGCCGCGATCGGCGCGTAGACCATCGTGACGTACAGCACGAGGATCCACAGCAGCAGCAGGACCATCCCCTTGTTCATCGCCGCCTTGTCCGCCGCCTTCGGATACTTCGCCGCGTCGAGCGAACCGGCGAGCGACTTGTCGAACGCCGCGCCCTCCGCTTTGGCCGTCGGCGCCGCGGCGTCGTAGGACGGGATCACCGTCTGACCCACGCGGACCTGCGTGAGTGCTCCGGCCGCCGCGGACTCGTTCGCGTACGGTACCCCACGTCGCACGAGCGCCGCCTTGGCCACGTCGCACGGTGACGTGAACTTGGACTTGCCGACCGGGTCGAACTGCACCGAGCAGGTCGCCGGGTCCGCCGTGATCACCACGGGCGCCGCCGTCCCCGCCGCCTCGAGTGCCGGGTTCGCGTAGTGGGTGATGGCGCGGAAGATCGGAAAGTAGGTCAGCGCCGACAGCGCCAGGCCAGCCATGATGATCGGCTTGCGCCCGATGCGGTCGGAGAGCGACCCGAAGATCAGGAAGAACGGCGTGGCGAGCAGCAGCGCGCCCGCGACGAGCAGATTCGCCGTCTGCGGATCGACCTTGAGCGTCTGAGTCATGAAGAACAGAGTGTAGAACTGGCCGGTGTACCACACGACGGCCTGCCCCGCCGTGAGCCCGAACAGTGCGAGCAGCACGATCTTGAGGTTCGGCCACCGCGCGAACGACTCGGTGAGCGGCGCCTTGGAGGTCTTGCCCTCGTTCTTCATCTGCTGGAAGAGGGGCGACTCGTTGAGCCGGAGCCGAATCCAGACGGAGACGGCAAGCAGCAGCAGCGACACCATGAACGGGATGCGCCACCCCCACGCCTCGAACTTCTCGGTGCCCAGCCACATCCGGCAGCCGAGGATCACGAGCAGCGAGAGAAAGAGGCCGAGCGTCGCCGTCGTCTGGATCCACGACGTGTAGGCCCCGCGCTTGCCCTTCGCCGCGTGCTCGGCCACGTACGTCGCCGCGCCGCCGTACTCGCCGCCGAGCGCGAGTCCCTGCAGCAGCCGTAGGAGGATGAGGATGACCGGCGCCGCGACGCCGATCGTGGCGTAGCCGGGCAGGACGCCGACGATGAACGTCGACAGGCCCATGATGAGGATCGTGATCAGGAAGGTGTACTTCCGACCCACCAGATCGCCGATGCGACCGAAGAAGATCGCGCCGAACGGACGCACCGCGAAACCCGCCGAGAAGGCGAGGAGCGCAAAGATGAACTGGAGCGTGACGCTCACGCCCGAGAAGAACTGCTTCCCGATGATCGCCGCGAGCGATCCATAGAGGTAGAAGTCGTACCACTCGAACACGGTGCCGAGCGACGACGCGAAGATCACGCGCCGCACGTCTCCGGCGCTGAGCTCCTTGATCGTCGTTCCGTCATACGGCATACCAGGTCTGGCTGCGGTAGCGGACATTCCCCCTCCGAGATGGTGGGCGCGCGCGCCCGGTCCGAGCTGCGAGTCGCGAGTGTTCGCCTGCGATGAGGTCGGTGCATCGCGCGTGACGCGTGGCGGTGGGAGCCGGCGCGCCGCCGCACGGTGGCGGCTGGTGAGGCAGGTTGTGCCTAGCCTACGCGCCGCGGGCGATTCGTCAATAGGGCGGGAACGGCAACGGTCGCATGACGCGCGGCCGTCGGTGGTTGCTTCCCACGCCGCCGCACCACAGAATCTCCGTCACGCCGCACCTTCTCCCGAGCTCATATCATGTCCGATTTCGACGTCCTGCTGCAGGAGCACCGGAAGTTCGAGCCCGACGCGGCGTTTCGCGCCGCGGCAAACGTCAACTCGGTCGACGCCTACGCGAGCGCCGCCAGGGATCCCGAGCAGTACTGGGCCAGCGAGGCGGATCTCCTCGAGTGGGCGGCCCCCTACACCACGGTGCTCGACTGGAAGCCGCCGCACGCGCAGTGGTTTCTGGGCGGACGGCTCAATGCGTCGGTGAACTGCCTGGACCGTCACATCCGCACCCCGCGGCGCAACAAGGCCGCGCTGGTGTTCGAAGGCGAGCCCGGCGACCGGCGCACCCTCACGTACTGGGATCTCTACGTGGCGGTCAATCAGTTCGCCAACGTCCTCAAGTCGCTCGGTGTCGGGAAGGGCGACCGCGTCGCGATCTACCTCCCGCTCATCCCCGAGGCGGTGATCTCGATGCTTGCGTGCGCGCGCATCGGCGCAATCCACTCGGTGATCTTCGGGGGCTTCTCGCCGGAATCGGTGCGCGACCGCATCAACGACTCGCAGTGCAAGGTCCTCGTGACCGCCGACGGCGGGTACCGCCGCGGCCAGATCGTGCCGCTCAAGCGCAACACCGACAAGGCGCTCGAGGAGACCCCGTCCATCCGCCACGTCGTCGTCGTGCAGCGACGGCCCGGCGGAGGGGGCGACGAGGCCTTCGCCGAGATGAAGGAGGGACGCGACCACTGGTGGCACCGCCTCATGCGCACCGCCAGGATGTGGTGTGAGCCCGAGCCGATGGACAGCGAGGACGCGCTGTTCATTCTCTACACCTCGGGCACGACCGGCAAGCCGAAGGGGATCGTGCACACCACCGCCGGCTACATGGTCGGTGCACAGACCTCCACGCGAATCGTCTTCGATCTCAAGGAGGACGACGTCTTCTGGTGCACGGCCGACGTCGGCTGGATCACCGGGCACACGTACCTCGTCTACGGACCGCTGGCGAACGGCGCGACCTGCGTGATGTACGAGGGTGCCCCCGACTGGCCCGAGAAGGACCGCTTCTGGGAGGTCTGCGAGAAGTACGGTGTCACCATCCTCTATACTGCGCCAACGGCCATTCGCGCGTTCATGAAATGGGGCAAGCAATGGCCCGCAAAACACGATCTCTCGCAACTGCGCTTGCTCGGCTCCGTCGGCGA
>JBBQYZ010000557.1:0-3163 GCA_038208205.1 Gemmatimonadales bacterium
GTAGTACGCGTTGATGATGCGCCCGTGATACGGATACTCGCGACTCCACCAGAGATATCCGTATCGCGCATCTCGGCCCATCGGGTAGCGGGGCTCGACGGAACGAGTGACCCAATCCTGATCGAGGATGCGGCGCCCGCGCCAGGTGCCGCCGTTGAGGTAGAGCTGCGCGTATTTCGTGAAGTCGCGCAGCAGGTAGCGGTGGCCGCCGCCAAAGTACACGTCGCCGAGCGGCGACAGCCCCAGGTAGTAGCGCTGCATGTCGAGGGGCTCGGTCACCAGTTCCCGCAGCATGTCCTGCAACGGTCGCCCGGCCACCCGCCCCAGCACTCCCCCCGCGAGATGCGGCTTGAGGCTGCAGTACACAGCCTTCTCCCCATTCGCGCGCACGATGTCCACGTCGAGGATGGCCTTGTACCAGTCGGGATGCGTGTCCCCGTCGGTGATCACATCCTCGTCGCCGGGGCGATCGCCGCTATCGTCGCAGTCGAAGCCGGCCGACATGGTGAGGAGATGCTGGAGCGTCATCGACTGCTTTCCCGGCGGAAGGTTGGCCGCCCCTGGACGCATCACCGAATAGACGCGAGTCTCGGGACCGATCTTCACGCCGGCCTGCTGCCGCGCCGCGCCGATCAGCACCGTCAACGTGCTCTTGGACGCCGAGCGGGTGTCGTGCGGCTTGTCGGCGTGCTCGCCGTAGAAGTACTCCTCGAACACGAGCTTGCCGTGACGCGCGATCAGCAACCCATGCGACTGCATGGCGGTCGCCGAGTCGATCGGGGCGGTGATGAGGCGCTGGATCATCGCGACGATCGAGTCGGACGAGATACCCACCTCGTCCAGCGTTCCGACCGGCCAGCCATCGTTGCGTGCGCGCGGTGCGACGTAGGTGTATCGAGCCGTCGGCCGGCCCCGAGGATAGAAGTCGGTGTACGCTGTGTCCGGCACGCGCCGGAAATCGTACGAGCCGCCGCGATTCTCGATATACACGGTCAGGACGTCGTCGCGAATCACGCCGGGGAGGACGAGGCTGTCGCGCGCGTCCAGCAGCCGCACGTTCGAGCCATTCACCGTGATACTTCTGACCGGAAGCCAGCGGTGGCCGAGGTTGCGCTCGGGGTTGCGCACGAAGGCGGCGAGCCGCCCGTCCGGCTGCTTCGAGACCTTGAGGAAGAAGGTGAACTCCTCGTCCAGGGGCACGACCTCACCGCGATAACAGTCCGCGCCACAGGACGCGAGAGTCAGCGGCGATGCGGTTCGCCGCTCCTGGATCCAGTGCCCGACAATGGCGTGTCGTCTCGCGTTCACGAGACCGCTGAACCCGTCGCCGCTCGGCAGCTGAAAGCGGACGGAGTCGCCGCTCAAGCGCACGGGCGCCGTCTGTCCCACGATCGACGCGCGCCACCCACCAGTCGGACGGTCGATGGTAAGCGTGCCGCGCACCTCCGGGCCGAGGCGTCGCTTGGCCTGCCACAGCCCGGTGAGGTCCACAGGCTTTTGGGCCTGCGCGAGTGCCGCGCGAGAGACCGTCACGAGCGCCGGCGATGCGATCAGCAGCCAGGCGCAGATGGTTTGTCCTTTCATGAAACCCTCTTGGGCCCACGGTTGCACGCTCGAAGCTACTCCGCCGCTTCCCACGCCTTCGCTCGGCTCAACGCCTTCTCCCACCCCGACGCGATGCGCGTGCGCATCGCTGGCTTCATCGTCGGCGTGAAGCGCGCGTCCACCTGCCACTGCCGCGCGATGTCGGCCTGGCTCTTCCAGTACCCCACCGCCAGCCCAGCGAGATACGCCGCGCCAAGCGCGGTCGTCTCGGCCACCTTCGGCCGGACAACTGGAACGTTGAGCAGATCTGCCTGCAGTTGCATCAACAGATCGTTCGCGCTCGCGCCGCCATCCACGCGAAGCTCCTTCAACGTGATCTTCGCGTCGGCCTCCATCGCCTTCAACACGTCCATCACCTGGAGCGCGATCCCCTCCAGCGCAGCGCGCGCGAGATGCGCCTTCGTCGTGCCGCGCGTGAGGCCGACGATCGTGCCCCGCGCGTACTGGTCCCAGTGCGGGGCACCGAGTCCGGCGAACGCCGGCACGAGATAGACGCCGCCGGTGTCGGGCACGCTCGCCGCCAATGCCTCGACGTCGGCCGATGAGCGGATGATCTCCAGACCATCGCGCAGCCACTGCACGACCGCGCCGGCGATGAAGATGCTCCCCTCGAGCGCGTACTCGGTGCGGTCGCCGATGCGCCACGCCACCGTCGTCAGCAGGTTGTTTCGCGAGGCGATCGGCTTCGTGCCGGTGTTCATCAGCATGAAGCACCCGGTGCCATAGGTGTTCTTCACCATGCCGGGCTCTATGCACGCCTGCCCGAACAGCGCCGACTGCTGGTCGCCCGCGATGCCGGCAATCGGGATCGGGGTGCCGAGCAGCGCAGTGTGACCGTACACCTCGCTGCTCGAACGCACCTCCGGCAGCATCGAGCGCGGCACGCCGAAGATCTTCAGCAGCTCGTCGTCCCAGTCGCCCTTCCTGATGTCATAGAGCATCGTGCGCGACGCATTGCTCGCATCGGTCACGTGCACCTTGCCGCTCGTGAGCTTCCACACGAGCCACGAGTCGACGGTGCCGAACGCCAGCTCGCCGGCTTTCGCCTTCGCCTTCGCGCCCTTCACGTTCTGGAGGATCCACTGCACCTTCGTCGCCGAGAAATAGGCGTCGACGATTAGGCCGGTCTTGCGGCGGATCACCTTGTCGAGCTTTCGCGCGCGCACGCGGTCGCAGATCGCCGCCGTCCGCCGGTCCTGCCAAACTATTGCATTACAGATCGGAGCCCCGGACGACCGGTCCCACACCACCGTCGTCTCGCGCTGGTTGGTGATGCCGATGGCCGCCACATCGGCCGCTTTCACGTTCGCCTTCGTGAGCGCTTCGGCCGCAACTCCCGCCTGCGTGGACCAGATGTCGCCGGGGTCATGCTCCACCCAGCCGGGCTGCGGGAAGATCTGCCGGAACTCCTTCTGCGCCACGGAAACGATCGAGCCGGCGTGATCGAACACGATCGCGCGCGAGCTCGTGGTGCCCTGGTCCAGCGCGAGGATGTATTTCATGACGGCCACAGGAGGCGATAGGTCAGAGCCGCCATCACGCCGCCGATGATCGGGCC
>JBBQYZ010000558.1:0-3159 GCA_038208205.1 Gemmatimonadales bacterium
GACCTCGTCGACCGCTCCGTCGCTGACGACAGTCTGGAGGCCCTCGAACGGCACGGCGTCGTCGTGTACCGCGGGGCTGACATCTCGGATGCCGATCTCATCGCGTTCAGCCGGATGTTGGGTGAGGTCGCGGTCGTGCCGACTGGTGAGCACGAGCATCCCGAGATCCAGACGATCACACTCGATCCGTCGAGGACCGACGCCCTGCTCGCCTCCTATCGCCAGGGCAATTTTCTCTGGCACATCGACGGCGCCACCCAGGCCGTCCCCCAGAAAGCCACGTTGCTGACCGCCCAAGAGGTCGACGACGCCGGCGGCGACACCGAGTTCGCCAGCACGTACGCCGCGTACGAAGCCCTCCCCGCAGAGGATAGGGCTGAGATCGCCGACCTTCGCGTTGTGCACAGCTTCGCCGCGGCGCAGCACCGCGCCCATCCGGACGCCACCGCAGAGGTGCGGGCCTCCTGGGATCGCGTGCCGGCGAGAACCCACCCGCTCGTGTGGACGCACCGCAACGGTCGGAAGTCGCTACTGATCGGCGCCACGGCCGCTGAGGTCGTCGGCTGGCCCGCGGCGAAGGGCCAGGCTCTGCTCGATCGTTTGCTCGAGTGTTCGACTCGGCCGTCGTTCGTGGTGCGTCACCGCTGGAGACGAGGCGACCTCGTGATGTGGGACAACACGGGGATGCTGCACCGTGCGCTGCCGTTCGCGCCGACGTCGCGGCGCTTGCTCCATCGCACGACCCTCGTTGGCGAAGAAGCCGTTGCCTGAGATTCGGAGCACGACATGCACATCGAAGCGCAACTCGGGGACCTGCGACGCGAGGTGCAATACCTCAAGGATCGCACCGCCATTCACGACTGCATCGCGGCGCACGCGCGGGGCTGCGATCGGCACGACGTCGAGCTGCTCACACGCACCTACCACGACGACGCGGTCGATGAGCATGGCTCAACGCTCAACCGGGGGCCCGAGTACGCGCCGTGGGCGAACGCGGTGCACGCCGCAACGTCCCAGGGTCATCTGCACAACGTCACGACGCACACGTGCGAGATCGACGGTGACGTCGCCCACGCCGAGAGCTACGTGCTCGTCGCCATGCTCAGCCCAGATGGCGGAACCGCCACGTTGCTCAACGGTCGCTACATCGATCGGCTCGAGCGACGCGACGGCACGTGGAAGATCGCGGTTCGACGCTCCACGGTGGAGCTCATGCTCACGGCGGACGCCTCGATGCTGCAATCCCCCTACTTCAAGCAGCAGGGCTACATCAAAGGCACGCGCGACCGGAACGATGTCTCGTACCAACGCCCCCTGTCACTCGAGACAGCCCCGTCTCGGTGGTGAGCGGCGTAGCCGACGGGCCTTTCATCGGGCCTGCAACGAACACGAGCGACGCACGACATGCGCACGGGGAGTACGCGACGGCGCTGTGCGTGAACAGGGCTCATCCTCGCACGCGATCTGAAGTTGCGCCGCTTCGGTGAAGAGAACGACGCACCGAACGTTCACGCGCTCGTCCCGCCGGGCCGCCAGAACGGCACATTTCGCGCACGCGGTGCCGCCGCTCTCGCGTGTCGCTGACCTGTGCGCAGTTGACGGCGATGAAGGGAGCACCGCGGACCGGTTCGAGAAGGACGCAGGTAAAACATTCGGTAGTCGGAGAGTCCGCTTGACTTCCAGCCGTCCCACAGCCGTTGTGCGAGCGGGGAGACTCGAACTCCCACCCCTCTCGGGACCAGGACCTAAACCCCGTCGAGGAGTCTCCACTCGTACTCGCTCGACGCGAAAGTGCAGGCCGGAGCGCACCGTCCAGCGGTCGGTCGAAACCAAGTCTCCGCCCGTGCGCGCTGATCTCCGCCCGTTTCTTCGGTGAATTCTTAGGTCGAGCTTGAGCGGCCGTTGCCGGGCACAGACCTGGCCTTGCAATCTTCCACCGTCAACGGGACGGAGCACGCTGACGTCCGATTGTGCCCCTTATCGGAAGGTGAGCGGTAGCAAGGTCCCCGCTGCGCACCGGCGACGAGCGATGGGCTCCCAGCTCAGCGCTCCACCAGTCACTCGATGAACGCAGGAGGTCGGGAGGCCTCGACAGGACAGTTGCAGAGGACGTCCGCTTCGTGATGAGAAGGGCCCGTGTACCGCACCGACCGAGCCTTACTGCTCGAGCGTACGCTTCGCTGGTGGCTCAAACAGGGGACCGTTACAAGCAGTTCGCCCCGCCGCTCCCACCGAAGACGGAGAAGTCGGCGGCGTCGCGGCGGAGGTTGCTCGACATTGCAGCCGAGCTCTTCCTGGAGCAGGGTTACGCGGCGGTGTCAATGCAGAACATCGCAGACCGAGCGGGGCTGACGAAGGCGGCGATCTACGCGCACTTCCGCAGCAAGGGGCAGCTGCTCGTCGAGGTCATCCGCGAACAACTTGCGGAGGTCGAGCAATCGCCATCATTCACCGAAGCGTTGCAGGACATCGAACGAGCCACTGACCTCCTGCACAACCCGAGCGAGATACGCGTACGTCTCCTCGAGGTTGAGGCCGCAGTTGCCGCGCGCCACGACCCGGATGTCGCAGCCCATATCACTGAGTTCACCGCGGCTCGCCACGACGCCATTCGTGACTACATCACCGACCTGGTGTCGGATCCGGAAACGGTGGCCTGGATCATTTGGGGGCTCTCGATGGCATTCGGCCTGACGGAGCTCGTTGGAGTTCCCGCGCCAGATCCCGATCGGTTCCGAGCCGCGCTGCTCCAAGCCGCAAGGGAATGGTTCGTCGACCAGGCTGCCGAGGCGGACCCACGGGCCGCTGACTCTCCGAGCATTTTTGACCATCGGTAGATTATTCGGTAGGTTGACTCCTCCACCAGAGAGGACTCGCCGATGGCGCGGCGAGGTACGAGGGGGAAGCAGTGAGAACACTCGGCCGCACGCTCGTGGCGGGTTTCGCAACCGTGCTCGTCGGTTGCACGGGCCTGTCGGCGGCGTCCGCTGCTGATGGCTCGACGGCGACCGCGTCGGACGGACCTGCGTGCGCGGCGCAGGTGACGGACGGTCCTGTCTTCATCACTCCTGACTGCGTCGACCCCGGACTGACAACGCCGTACACCGACGTGGACGAGCAGCGGACCACCACCGACCCCGCGACGAAGGTCAAGGTCGA
>JBBQYZ010000559.1:0-3158 GCA_038208205.1 Gemmatimonadales bacterium
GTACCTGACTGTACCGAGATTTTCGAGAGGCCCGCTGTGCCCGGCTTCGCCTGCTCAAGCGCGGCAATGTACCCGTTCATGAACGCTTCGAGTTCGGCGGGCGTCGAATTCTCCGTGCCGACCTCACCAATCTCGCCGCCAATCGAAATCGTGACGCCTTTGGGCTCTTCTCCGCGAACTGCAAGTGTGATATCCACACATGTTTCGTAGTTGAGGCGCTGCTGCTCGGCTAACGTTTCTTTCGACAGATCGACCAACGTCGACGTATCCACATCGATATTGTAGAATCCGGCCGCGACCGCTTCCTTCACCAGCGACTTCACGGCGTTGACTTCGGTTACGGGATCGACTGCGAACTTCTTGTGATTGACCTGGAAGTGATCGCCCTGAATGAACAGCGGTCCCCGATACCCCTCGCGCAGCGCGGCGGCGAGCATTACCGCGACGTATTCGGCGGGACGCTGCTCGGTGTAGGCGATCTCCGAGCGGGCGATCTCCAGGATGAACGCCCCGGCTTGCAGCGCGATCGCGGTACGAAAGATCGATCGGGCGGTGTCGTACGACGCGCCGCGCACGTTGATCGCCGGTACGGTGAATCCGTGCACTTCGCCCCGCCCACGCGCCAGATACAGATCGTGAATCGACGCGGGCTGGACGCCGACCGCCTGCCCGATCTCCCAGAGCATCCATCGCGCGTACTCGCGCGCCACCGCCTCGCCGAACACCGCGGTCGTCACCAGCTCGTCCATCGCCGGCGTCGCCAGCGCCTCGGGCCGAATGACGGCGAGGCGGCCATCGGTGATCGTGACGGCGTCGCCGAACACGGCATTCAGGGCGTCGAGATCGAGCATGCGGATCCTCACAAGGAGTACAGTCGCCGCGGACGACGGCCGCTTCGAATTGAATGAGTGAAAATCGTGCGGCGCGTGAGGGGTGGCAAGGTGGTCTCCTCCTTTCCCTCCCTCGCTGATCGACTCAGATCACGCGCCGCGGGTCGGACGCCGGCAGGCGGGCCCATTCGTGGCGGGCGTCCTCGGCATCGGCACGTCCGAGCATCGCATAGGTGAACTGCTTGCCCAGCTCGACCCCTGGCTGGTCGAAGGCGTTCACGCCGTACAGCTGCCCCGCGTACGCGGTGGCAAGCTCCAGGAACATGAGCAGGGCGCCGACGTGAAACGGGTCGACGCGTTCCAGGGTGAGCGTCATGTTCGGACGTCCGCGCCGCGCCAGCGCTCCCGCGGTAGCCCGCCGCTCGATGTCGAGCAGCTCACCGAGCCGGTGCCCCCCCAGGTAGGCGAGCTCCGGTACGTCGGAGTGGAGCCGCGGGATCTCCACGTCCACCCCCGGTCGCTCGACCCCGATGAAGGTGACCGTCTTGTCCCCAGGGCCCTCCATGAACAGCTGCACCTTGCTGTGCTGGTCCGTGGCGCCGAGCGCCCCGAGCGGTGTCGGGCCTACCCCGTCGTCGCCGGGGGTGCGGTGCTTGCCCAGACTCTCGGCCCAGAGTTGCACGAACCAGTCGGCCATGTCGCGCAGCGCGTCGCTGTACGGCATCAGCACCTGGATGTGACGACCGTGAGCGCTGTCGGCGAGGTGCTGTAGCGCGGCGAAGGTGCCGGCGATGTTCTCGCCCAGGACCGGAGACGCGCAGCGCGCCCGCATGTCCGCCGCGCCAGCGAGCAGCGCGTCGGTATCGATGCCCATCAGCGCCGCGGGAAGCACGCCAACCGGTGTCAGGACGCTGAATCGCCCGCCCACGTTGGCCGGGATGTCCAGCGCCGTGATCCCCTCGGTGCGCGCCAGCGTTCGCAGCGCGCCTTTCGTGGGATCGGTCACGAAGACGAGGCGCGACCGGGCCGCCGCGTCCCCCAGATCCGTGGCCAGTCGCGCACGGATCACGAGGTACTGCGCCATCGTCTCGGCTGTACCACCGGACTTCGAGATCACGACGAACAGGCTCCGTCGCAGGTCGAGTCGGGCGAGCAGGGCGGTGATGTTCGCCGGATCCACGTTGTCGAGCACGTGGAGCCGGGGATCCCCTCCCCGCGCGCGCTCGTCCAGCAGGTTCCACTGCGGTGGTCGCAGCGCAGTGCGCAGGGCAATCGGACCGAGCGCCGAGCCGCCGATGCCGAGCACGACGACGTCCGTGAGGCGGTCGGCGCCGCTACGCTCGCGCGCGCCACACACGAAGTCGAGCGTCTGTCGGTGCAGCGCCCCGTCGTTCGGCAGGTCGATGAAGCCGAGCGTCCCATCGCGATGCATCGCGTCGACCGCACCGTGCGCCGACGTGAAGCGCGCGGCTGCGTCACCCCACTCGGCATCGGTGATCCCTCCATCGATCGGGGGGGCCATCATGTTCGTGTAATCGAGGCGCAGTGGCATTGCGGAGACCGTCAGAACGAGATCGTCAGCCCGTCGAACGCCGGCGCGACGCCGGGCGGGAGCGCGGCCTCGAGGTCGGCGTGGAAGTTGTCGTGCGTGAGGTGCGTCAGGTACGTCCGTTCCGCGCCGACCGCCGTCGCCACCGCCACCGCCTCGGGCACGCTGAGATGCGTAGGATGCGGGCGATGAAAGAGCGCGTTGACGACGAGCACACGTGCGCCCCGCAGCAAGGCAAGTGCCGCCGGTGGCACCGTCTTGGCGTCCGTCACGTACGCCAGCGCGCCGATGCGGTACGCAAATACCGTGACAGCCCCATGCGGCACTGGCACTGCGGTCACGTCCACGTCGGCGATGTGGATCGTCTCGCCCGCCGCCACCACGATCGCCCGTCCTTGGGGCTTGGTCGTCCCTGGGAGCGGGCGGATCGCATCGTCGAAGATGTAGGCGAACTTGGCCGCCAATCCGTCGAGTGTGTCGTGCGCTCCGTACATCGGCAGGTGGACGTCGCGCCGGGCGGTGAAGGCGCGCAGGTCGTCGATCCCGTGCGTATGGTCGGCGTGGCCATGCGTGTACAGCACTGCGTCGACGTGGTCGACGCCGGCGCGGATGAGCTGCAGCCGCAGCTCCGGCGGCGTGTCGATCAGCAGGAGCGCGCCTCCGTCCGTCTCCACCGCGGCGCCGACCCGCGTGCGCTGGTCACGCGGGTCGCGCGAGTGGCACACGTCGCACGAGCACCCCAGCTGCGGAACGCCGAAGCTCGTTCCGGTGCCGAGGAA
>JBBQYZ010000560.1:0-3157 GCA_038208205.1 Gemmatimonadales bacterium
AGGTTCGCGCTGTCGGCGACGACGCTCCGCACCGCCTCCACATCGACGGTGCGCTGGCGGTCGAGGCCGAGCTGGTGCTTCGCCATCAGCAGCTTGCGCACGGATGAATCGATCCGCGCCTCGGTGAAGCGGCCGTCGCGCACGCCGGCGACGACGGCCTCGATGGCGGTCGGCACGTCGGTCGGCATGAGGAGCACGTCGTTGCCCGCGATCACGGCACGCTGCGTGACGTCGGCCATCGACGACGTTCCGAGCGCGCCGTTCATGTCGAGCGCGTCGGTGACGAGGATGCCGCGGAAGCCCAGCTCCCCGCGCAGCAGGTCGATCATGACCTTGGGGCTGAACGTCGCCGCCGTGTGACTGGAGTCGAGTGCTGGCAGATCGCCGTGAAAGGTCATCATGCCACCCACGCCCGCCTTCACCGCCTCGCGGAAGGGGAGTAGCTCCACACTATCCAGGCGCGCACGGGATACGTTCACGCGCGCGAGCTCGAGGTGCGAGTTCTGCTCGGTGTCGCCATGCCCGGGAAAATGCTTGCCCGTGGCGATCATGCCGTGTTCCTGGATGCCCCGGATCAACGACGCGCCGAGGCGGGCGACGAGCTGCGGATTCTCGCTGAAGGACCGGGCGCTGATGACCGGATTCTTCGGGTTGTTGTTGACGTCGAGCACCGGCGCGAACGCCATGTGGATGCCGAGCGCGCGCCCCTCGAGCGCGGTGACGCGGCCCATCTCGTACGCGAGCGCGGTGTCGCGGGTGGCGCCGATCCCCATCTGGTAGGGAAAGGCCGTGGCGCCGCCCAGGTCGATGGCGTTGGGCACGAAGTAGCCGCCGCGTGCACGGAAGGCGGCGCCCGTCTCGAGATCGGCGCCGATGAGCAGCGGAAGCGTGGCCGCGCGCTGCAGCGCGTTGGTCTTCACGGCGATGTCGATCGGCCCGCCGACGGAGATGATTGCCCCGCCGAGGTGTTGCTCGCGGATCATCCGCTCGACGCGCGTCCACGCGGGGTTGTCGACCGACGTGTAGTCGCCGAGGATCCAGGGCCACACCATCTGCGCCGCCTTGTCGCGCAGCGAGAGGGTACGCAGCACCGAGTCCGCCCATGCTGCGTCGTTCGCCGAGCCGCGTGGGGCAGTGGACGCGGCGGCTGGTGCGCTCGCCGTCGCCATGCCGACGGAGCTCGCGCCAGGTACGGCGCAGCCGTCCAGCGCGCCCAGCGTGCCGATCGCGGCCAGGCCGACCAGAGTCCCGCGCGCCGCGCGGCCGAGGGTGTGACCCGAGCGAGCTACCATGCGATCGTCCCTTGTTTGGTGGTATCCACGCCTTCCTCGCCGCCCTTCTTGAAGAGGAAGGCTTCCATGTTCTTGGTGAGGAAGCTTCGTGCCTGCGGGTCCATCACGTTGAGCCCGTAATGGTTGATGAGCATCGTCTGCTGCTTGAGCCACAGGCCCCAACAATCCTGGCAGATCTCGGCGGGCACCCGGGCGCCAACGGGACCGGGAAAGGGCGGGCGCTCGAATCCGGCGCGCGTCTGGCCGCAGCGGGAGCAGGTAACGGTCGCGGGCATGGGATGTAGCCTCGGATGGAGATGGTCGATCAGAATATTACACAGGAGATGCTCCATAGGTCGGTCTGTCGATCTGTCGGTCGGGACGGCGAAGGGCACACCGGAGTCAGCCCGGTGTGCCCTTTTCGCATTCCCGACGTACGGACGAACCGACCTACGGATCTACCGACGCATGCCTACGCCACGATCTCCACCGCCAGCTCGTCCGTCCGCTTCGCCGCCGAGCCGTAGTTGCGCGCGTACTCGATCTTCGCGAGGCCGAGCAGCTTGAGGGCGCGGATGTAGACCCAGCCGATGTCGAACTCGAACCAGCGCGCCTTGAACTTCGCGCTCTTCGGGTCGGCGTGGTGGTTGTTGTGCAGCTCCTCACCGCCGAGCCAGATGGCGATCGGCGAGATGTTCCGGCTCTCGTCCTTGACCTCGAAGTTGCGGTAGCCGAGCGCGTGGCCGATCCCGTTGATCACCCCAGCGGCCCACAGCGGAATCCAGATCATCTGCACGCCCCACACGAGCGGCCCGACGAACAGGCCGAACAGGTAGACGTCGATCCCGAGCATCACCAGCACCCCAGTCCAGTTGAGCGGCGTGAGGAGGTGGCGCTCGAGCCAGTCGTTCGGCGTTCCCTTACCGTATTTCTCGAGCATGCCCGGTTGACGAACCGCCTTGCGGTAATAGAAGGCACCCTTGAGCAGGATCTCGCGCAGGCCCTCGACGAAGGGGCTGTGCGGATCGCCCTCGCGGTCGGCGAACGCGTGGTGCTTGCGATGGCAGGCGACCCATTCCTTGGTGACGATGGCGGTGGTGAGCCACAGCCAGAGGCGCATCGGCGTCGCCGCGATGGCGTGCAGCCGCACGCCGCGGTGGGTCTGCGCGCGGTGGAGGAACAGGGTCACGCACACGTTGGTGATGTGCCCGGCCACCACCACGAACAACACCGGGATCCACCACCGACTGGCCCACGCCCCGAATTCGAGCATCACTCACTCCACTGGTTGTGACGAACTTCCGTGATGAATCGCCCCGGCGTCCCGCGCGTCAGAACGCACCCGTGCGCGCGCCGCGCGTATTCCGCGAGCACCCGCGTGCATGCCGCACTCGTGACGCGGCGCCGGACCGGATGACGACGCCGGGCGTCCACAGGGACGCCCGGCGAGAGAAGACAATCTAACCAGGGTCGATTCGGGCGACCATGCGGAGAACTCCCGACGGGCGAGCCCCTCGACCCGCCCGTGATACTTCTCCTTACGGTAGTGCTCGCCCGCCGATCTCACCGCTCAGCCCACCGCTGGTCGACGCCGCGGTGAGGGCCGCTCCGACGGGAGCCGAGCACCATGCGTCGTTCGTGCTGTTCCAATCGGGCACCACGCCTTCGGGCCAGAGTCGTGCGCCCGTGACGGGGCCCTTCACGGCGAGCACCGCCTCGTAGCGGTCGCCGCGCGACCAGATCTCCACCGGAAGCGACACGTCCTGCATGGTGTTGTCGGCGAAGCGCAGCCGCATCCGCACCGGGAACGGGACCGACGTATTCCGCCGCAGCGCCACGACGGCGTAGTTCTGCCCTTCCTGCTGCCGCATCGTCACGTTGTCGAT
>JBBQYZ010000561.1:0-3157 GCA_038208205.1 Gemmatimonadales bacterium
CTGATGAACATCCGCGGAGATCGCTCGCAGGCGGGCTCGCTGTCGGCCGTCGGCTGGGACGACGAGGGGGTCAAGCCGGAAAGCTTCGACATCATCAAGAACGGACTGTTCGTCGACTACCAGACTACGCGTGAGCAGGCGCCCTTCCTGGC
This sequence comes from Gemmatimonadales bacterium, assembly GCA_038208205.1. Taxonomy (GTDB): domain Bacteria; phylum Gemmatimonadota; class Gemmatimonadetes; order Gemmatimonadales; family Gemmatimonadaceae; genus AG11. The sequence continues at coordinate 153 of JBBQYZ010000561.1, forward strand.
CGACTACTACAAGCGCACTGGCCGGCCCGCTCGCTCCCATGGCTGCTCGTATGGACAGACGTGGGCCGACGTGCAGTTCCAGCGCATGCCCAACGTCTCGTTGCTGCCCGGCGAGAGGGACACCAGCTGGGAAGACCTGATCGCCGCCACCGATCGCGGCATCGCGATCGTCGGCGACGGCAGCTTCTCCATCGACCAACAGCGCTACAACGCGCAGTTCGGCGGGCAGCTCTTCTACGAGATCAAGGGCGGCAAGATCGTCGGCATGCTGAAGGACGTTGCCTATCAGATGCGCACGCCCGACTTCTGGAACGCCATGGACATGATCGGCGGCAAGAAGAGCTACGAGATGGGCGCCAGCTTCTTCGACGGCAAGGGCCAGCCCGGCCAGGTCAACGCGGTGAGCCACGGCTGCGTGCCAAGCCGCTTCCGCAACATCAACGTCATCAACACCGGGAGAAAGGCATGAGCGCCCCCAGGAGCCTCTTCGGGAAGGGGAGCGTCCTTTCCCCCAACGACATGATGTCGCGCGCCGAAGCGCAGGCGTTTCTCGAGCGCATCGTGAAACTGTCGCGCGCCGACACCATCGGCGTGCAGCTTGGCGGCGGCTATACCGGCAACATCCGCTTCGCCGCCAACCGGATCAGCACTTCGGGCGGGGTCGGCAACTCGCAGCTCGGCATCCAGAGCGGCTACGGCGCCAAGCACGCGGTCGTGACCACGTCGGATTTTTCACCGGAGGGCATCGAGCGCGCCGTGCGGCAGAGCGAGGCGATCGCCAAGCTCACGCCGGACGATCCCGAGAACATGCCGCTGCTTCCCCCGCAGCAGTACCAGGATGTGAACGCCTACTTCGACTCGACGGCGAACCTCACTCCCGAGGCACGCGCCGCCGCGGCGCGCACGGCGATCGATGCGGCCAAGGCGGCTGGCGATCTCGCCGCGGCGGGGTTCATCGTCGCCGGCACGAGCTACAACGCCATCGCGTCGAACACCGGGATGTACGCGTACTTCCCCTCGACGAGCGCGAACTATCAGCTCACCGTCCGCACCAACGACGGCACCGGCTCGGGTTGGGCGGCGGCCGATCATCCCGACTGGCAGAAGATCGACTTCCGGGCGGTGAGCGACCGCGCGATCGAGAAGGCGCGCGCCTCGCGCAACCCGGCCGCCGTGGAGCCGGGCCGCTACACGGTGATCCTCGAGCCGCAGGCGGTGGGCGACCTCGTCCAGCTGCTCGCGTTCGCCCTCGACGCGCGCAGCGCCGACGAGGGCCGCTCGGCCTTCTCCAAGCAGGGCGGGGGAACGAAGATCGGCGACAAGATCGTCGACTCGAAGGTGACGCTGTTCTCCGATCCCGCCGACCCACAGCTCCTCGGCCAGCCCTGGACCGGCGAAGGGCTTCCCCTCGCTCGGCAGCTGTGGATCGAGAATGGCGTGCTGAAGCAGCTCAACTACTCGCGCTTCTGGGCACAGAAGAAGAATACCCGCCCCACCGGCGGGCTCGGTGCCGTGAAGATGGTCGGCGGCGACGCGACGACGGAGCAGATGATCGCCTCCACGCCGCGCGGCATCCTCGTCACCCGACTCTGGTACCTGCGCCAGGTGGACCCGCGTACGGTGCTCTACACCGGACTCACGCGCGACGGCACCTTCCTGATCGAGAACGGCAAGATCACGCGCTCGGTGAAGAACCTGCGCTTCAACGAGAGCCCGTTGTTCATGTTGAACAATCTCGAGATGCTCGGCCGCTCCGAACGCGTGGCGGGCACGGAGGCCGGGGGGAACGTGGTGTTCCCCACGCTCAAGGTGCGGGACTTCAACTTCACGAGCCTGAGCGACGCGGTCTGAGGAACGCGGTCGGTCGGTGGGCTCGTGGGTAGGTGGGGAATGCACGAAGGGCACACCGGTCTGATTCCGGTGCGCCCTTCTGCCGTGGATGTCCCGACCTACCGACGAGCCGACCTACCCACCTGCGGCCGCGCGCCCTAGCGCGCGGCAAAGGTGTCGCAGGCTCGCGGGTCGCCCGTATCGAAGCCCTTCCGGAACCAGCTGGTGCGCTGGGCGGCGGATCCGTGGGTGAACGAGTCGGTGTTCACGCGGCGTCCCGCCTTCTGCAGGATCCGGTCGTCGCCCACCGATGCGGCCGCGTTCAGTCCTTCCTCGATGTCGCCCGGATCCAGCTTGTTGCGTTCCTGCGTCGAGCGGCCCCACACGCCGGCGAAGCAGTCGGCCTGGAGCTCGAGCCGCACCGAGTAGTCGTTGGCCGCGCTCGGGTCGCCCTGTTGGGCGCGGCGTACCTGCTGATCGGTGCCGAGCAGGTGCTGTACGTGGTGCCCGAGCTCGTGCGCGATCACGTACGCCTGCGCGAAGTCGCCCGACGCGCCGAACTTGGTCTGCAGCTCGTCATAGAATCCGAGGTCGATATAGACCTTCTCGTCGAGCGGGCAGTAGAAGGGTCCCATCGCCGACTGACCGGTGCCGCACCCGGTGTCGGTCACGTCGCGGAAGAGCACCAGCTTGGCGTCGCGCCACGGCGTGCCGTACTTGGGTAGCACGCGGGCCCAGGTCTGCTGTGCGTCGTCGAGGACCCCGGAGACGAACACCACCTGGGGCTCCTCTCGCGCCGAATCCGCCGCGGTCAGGGCGCCGCCGCTGGTCTGCGTGACCCCGGGCTGCACCCCTGACTCGCCGATGAAGTCCCGCCCGAAGATCAGGCCAAGGACGAGCATCACGACCGTCCCGCCCAACCCCAAGCCTGCGCGCCCGCCGAAGCCGCGTCGATCCTCGAGGTTGGAGCTGCGCCCCCCATTTCCTAGCCGCATCGTGTCCCTCGTCGCCAGTGGTGAGCTGGCGACGAAAGCAAAAATCCGACCGGCGGGCGCTGCCGGGCCATCGCAGGCGGGCGCGAGCGTTACGCGCGCCGCGCGCCATGCGTCCGCAGGGTGGACGCGATGCCCCGTCGCGGCCCTCCGCTCCGGTCGAACCAGGCCTCACCCATGCTT
>JBBQYZ010000562.1:0-3153 GCA_038208205.1 Gemmatimonadales bacterium
AGCGGGGGAGCGGCGGCGTGAACGGAACGAGGACGTTCCACGGGGGCCGAGCATCGGACGCACACTCGGCCTCGGTGGGCGTGCGAAGGACTGCCATGCGATAGCCTGTCGGGTGCAGAAGTCGATCGTCATGCCGCGACCAGCCCGTACTCGTGGATGAGCCCGCCGAGGATGTCGTGACGACGAAGCCGCTCGAGCATCACCGGGCCTGTCGCCTTTGGTAGGGGTTCATCGGGCGCCCCGAGGTCCAGGCTCCGATGAGGTCGATGCTGGTTGTAGTGATCGACGTAGTCAGCCAGGACTCGCTCGAGATGGTGGCGACCGACGATGAGGAGGTGGTCGAGGCATTCGCGACGGACGGTGCCCACCCATCGCTCGGCGAAGGCGTTGGCCACGGGAGTGCGGACCGGCGTGCGAATGATCTGGGCCCCGATGGAGCGCCAGACATCGTCAAAGGTGCGGCTGAACTTGGTATCTCGATCTCGGATCCGGTGACGGGGTGCCACTCCCCGGTCCTGCATGGCGGCGGTGACGTTGCGGGCTTGCTGGGTCACCCACTCCTCGGTGGGGTGCGCAGTGACGCCGGCCAACCAGACACGACGCGATCCGACTTCGATGAAGAAGAGCACGTAGAGACGATGCAGCAACACGGTGTCGACGCTGAAGAAGTCACAGGCGACGATGCCCGTGGCCTGGGACCGGATGAAGGATCGCCAGGTCGTGGCCGCCCGCCGGGGGGCAGGGTGGATGCCGTGGGCGGCCAGGACGCGGCGCACCGAGCTGGCCGAGACTGCACAGCCCAATCGGGCCAGCTCTCCCTGGATCCGCTGGTAGCCCCACCTCGGGTTGTCCTTGGCCATACGAACGATCACTGCTTGGACCTCGGCACTCACCGTTGGTCGACCCTTTGGGGTGGTCGGGTAGGTCCAGCGGCGGCGGACCATCCGCCGGTGCCAGGCCAACAGCGTCTCGGCCCTGATGACGAAGAGCGTCCAGCGCTCACGTGGGAGCCGGCGGCTGAGCAAGGACAGCCAGGCGCGATCCTTGGGCTTGAGCCGCGGTCGGGGATGCTGGCGGCGAAGGATCTCGAGCTCGTGGCGCAGCACCAGGATCTCGATCTCCTTCGACTCGCGCCGACGCAAGCACAGCGTCACGAGCTCGACGACACGGCCGACGGCGAAGTACACGAACGACCACAGCACGCGGAGCTCCAAACCTCAGATCGATCGGGGAGCAGGCGACGATATCCGGCCGGTCTCGTCCGCGAACCCGCTGGTCACCCACGCCCGATCGACTTCTGGCACCCCACACGGATGGGTTCGGCGGAGAGAAGACGATGCGAGCGAAGGTGATTCGCGAGATGATCGACGAGATCAAGACGCTGCGCCTAGAGCTCGCGGAGGCGAGGCGCGATCGGTTCGGACCGCGTCGAGCTGACCTCGGCGACTTGGTCGGCGGTTCGAACGTGAACACGAGTGCCCAGACAGTCGGCCTGGTGGCCGGTGCAGCAGACGCGGCGGTTGGCTAGACCACGTGCATGGTCAAAGGAGGCGCGACGTCGAAGGCAGACGCCAAGGCGCGCACGCTGGCACGGCGAGCGCGCGATCTCGTGCTCAAAGCCGAGGCTGCAACGCCGCTTCAGCTCTCCAACCTGCCCGACGACGGCGGTTTCGTGTACATCATTGGAGAGACGGGCGGCGACGCAAGTACGGCGGTCAAGATCGGGCTCGCGAGATCCGAGGCCGGGGTGGGGAAGCGCCTGCACAGCATGTCGACCGGCAACCCGCGAGAGCTCCAATGCTTGTGGTCGGAGAAGTACCAGCACGCACGTTGGGTCGAACATCAGCTTCACAGCGTGTTGACGCCCTGGAACGTTGTGCTCAAGAACGCGAGAGAGTGGTTCCGGGTACGAGACATCGCTGGCTCGAATTGGGGCGACTTCGTGGCGAGCGCGCTCAGCGGAACTGTCCCCGGTGCGGCGCCCCCTCCGAGCCCATCCCCGATTGACGGGCACGAGCTGCTTTACGTGCATGGCGTGCCACGCCATCTGTGGCCGGTCTGTAGCTGTGGTTGGATCGGACCGGAGGGAAGCGTGTACGTCGCACTGGCCACGACCAAGGTGCACTTCGAGCGGCCGCTCGAGCAAGCAGGCGATTCGAGTTACAGCCGCATGCCGTCGGAGGTTCGCATCACGCCGGACGGTGACAGCGATGACGCGGTCGTCGCGGCCCTTCGGTCGACGCCGCCGAAGGTCTGGCGCGCGTTTGACGCCGCGGTGTCAGCTTGGCAACAGCACGGCACGCCGCCCGAACCGCCCACGCTCGAACAGGTCGGCGAGACCGACGAGGGCAATGCGATCTCCAACTGGCCGCACTACGACTACGGCGACGTGATCACCCGTGTCATCGATCTCCTTCACGCGGTCGGCGCAGTCGTCGAGTTCGACTGGGGCGAGGCTGCGATGTTCGAGAAATACCGCGGCGGCGTTGGCCTGGATGCGGCTCCGGTGCCGGAGGCCGCCCGGTTGGCGACCACGTTCATACGCGGCGAGCACTTCGGTGATGGTGTGATCGCCGAAGCCATACGCGTCGGTGCGTTCGATGCAGTCCTCAATCGACTCCTGGCGTTCGCACGCGATGACGGTCTGCTGCAAGGGTCGACGTGACGCTGCTTGCCGCTCCCTCTAGACAACCGCGGGCTAACGCGAGGACGTTGTGCCGCTCATCACGCGACCGAGTTGCGCGATAAACCCGGCCACCGCTTCGGTCGTCCGCGCCACCGGGAGTTGACGCAGCGCTGCTACATAGTCGGCTTGGATATCAGCGGTGAGTCCGAGCCGTTGAAGCTCGACCGCGTATAAGTCTGGCTTGAGCGGATCGGCGACGTTGACAGGGACGACGACGTGGCCGCTCTCGCGGAAACGGACGAGCAGACCCTTTGGTCCCGCATCAACGACGAAGCGGTCATGGTACTCAGCGACGAGCGCCCGGATGCCGACCACGAGCTCAGCAACGAGAGGATCCGCGTCGGCAAGCTCATCCAGGTCTGCCGCGGCCGAGTTGACCCGTCTCGCAGCAGGCAACGGGGACGCGGGCGCGTTCTCGGGCGGCAGGAAGGGTGTTGCCGGACTCACTTGATGATCGTGTAGGCGCC
>JBBQYZ010000563.1:0-3150 GCA_038208205.1 Gemmatimonadales bacterium
CGACATCGCGCTGGCCGTGCAGCGTGCTCGAGCGATGGCACCCGCGGGCATCCAGGTGGAAGTGGAGTGCGATCGTCGCGAGCAGGTGGCCGACGCGCTCGCGGCTTGCGCGGACGTCATTCTCCTCGACAACATGGCGCCTGACGAGATGCGCGCGTGCGTGACGCTCGTCGCCGGCCGCGCCATCGTGGAAGCCTCCGGTGGCATCGTGCTGGACCGCGTGCGCATGATCGCCGAGACGGAGGTGGACTGGATTTCCGTTGGCGCGCTGACGCATTCGGTGCCAGCATTGGACCTGGCGCTGGACTTTCGCCCGAGTCGTTAGCGTCGTGAACGAAGCCGGCACGTAGCAAGGAGCCCGATGTCCAAACGAAAGCAGGCCATGCAGACGCGGATCGCGATCGGCGCGACCATTCTTCTTCTGGCCGCCGTGTTGTGGGTACTCGCTACCAGCTTCGGGACGCGGTAGCGGCGAGGCGCACGACGTCGCACGCCTCGCAACGGAGCACCTCATGCCGGAGCTGAGCCTCGACCCCGCGACCACCGCGCTCGTGGTCATCGATCTGCAGCGCGGCATCGTGGCCGGCACGACGGCGCCGCACGCCGCGGAAGCCGTTGTCGAGCGCGTCGCCAAGCTCGCGGCTGCGTGCCGGGCGTGCGGCGTGCTGGTGGTGCTCGTCCACGTCGATCCTGGACCGGACGGAGTGCTCATGCTGCGCCCGGCCATCGACGTTCAGCGCCCTCCATTCGCGCTCACGCCCGACTGGACCGAGCTCGTCCCCGCGCTCGGTCCCGAGTCGGGCGATGTGGTCGTGACCAAGCACCAGCCCAACGCGTTCTTCGGCACCGACCTCGAGGTGCATCTTCGCCGACGCGGCATCCGCACGCTGCTCCTCGGCGGCATCTCGACCAACGTCGGGGTGGAGGCGACGGCGCGCGCCGCGCACGAGCGCGGCTACGAGCAGGTGTTCCTCGAGGAGGCGATGGCGGCGCGCGAGGCGGAGCTCCACGAGTTCCCGGTCCGGCGCACCTTCCCGACAATGGGCCGCGTGCGCCGCACGGCCGACGTCCTCAGCGCACTCGGCGCGCCGATCGCCGGGTGAGTGGCGCGGTCACTCGCTCCTGAGCGCGATCATGGGATGCACGTCCCTTCACCGCCACACCTCCACCACGTCCGTCTGCGCCAGCCCCGCCTTCGGCCCGCCGCCCACCACGTAGATCCGGTCGCCGACCGTCACCGCCGCCAGCCCGTGGCGCGCCGTCGGCATCGGTGTGGCCACCGTCCACGCGTCGCGCGCCGGATCGTACACCTCGTGGTTCGCGAATACGCCGACGCGCGTCTCGCCGCCAAAGGTGTGGATCTTCCCATCCAGCACCGCGGAGGTGAGCCCGCCCCGCCGACTCGGCATCGCCGCGCGCGTCGTCCAGCGGTCGGTCGCCAGATCGTACGCCTCGACGACGTCGTAGTTCTGCGCCGGATCGATGGGTCGGCCGCCGATCGCGTACAGCGTCCCACCCACGACCTCGGCCGTGAGGTGATCGCGCTTGGTCGGGATCGGCGCGCGCGTCGTCCACCGATTGGTGGCCGGATCGTACACGGCGATCGAGTCGAGCAGCGTGCGCCCCAAGCCAAACCCACCGACGACCACCAGCTTGCCCGCGATGACGCCGACCGCCGATCCACCGCGCGGCGCGGGTAGCGGCGCACGCTCCTCCCAGACGTTCGTCTCCGGCCGGTAGATCCACAGGTTTGCCTGCGCGATGAAGCGCATCCCCTCGAGCCCGCCGATCGCGTACAGGGTGTCGTTGATCACAGCGAGCGGCATGTGGTGCCGCGCCTCGGGGAGATCGGCGATCCGCTCCCATCGGGCACCGCGCGGATCGAACCGGTATGCGACCTTGGTCGGCAGGCTGGTCGTGTCGAAGCCGCCGGCGATGTAGAGGCGCCCGCCGAGGAGCGCGCCGTGATGTTCCTGGAGGCGTTCGGGCAGCGGCGTCGCGGTGGACCAGGCGGCGAGGCGCACGGTAGCGGCGAGCGCGAGTACGGCGAGCGAGACGAGGCGCATCATGGGGAGAGATTGAGAGGGAGCACGACCTACGGGATCATAGGCGGTTTCACGCCGGGTAGCCACAGCGCCGGCGCCCTACAGCCATCCCTTGTGAAGCACTCTCAGAGCGAGTTTGAAGATAGTGGGGGAAGCCTTGACGCAAGGTGCTACGTACACGTATTCTTATAAATACGTATACGTAGTATTCCACCACAGAGCTGGGAGGGACCCATGGGGACTACCAACGCCGGCGCGACGACGACCACGAGCCTCGCGCTCGTCATCCTGCTCGTGACCGATCCGGCCGCGAGCGCCGCCTTCTACCGCGACCTGGTCGGGCTCCAGCCGGCCGAACAGTCGCCGACCTTCGCAATGTTCACCCTCCCCTCGGGGGTCGGGGTCGGCCTCTGGTCGGCCGCGACCACGGCACCCCCAATGGCGGGCGCGCCCGGCGCGGCCGAGCTCTGCTTCATCGAGGAGGACGTGGACGGGGTGCACGCGGCGTGGGCGGCGCGGGGGGTTCGCATCGCGCAGGCGCCGACCGACCTGGACTTCGGCCGCACGTTCGTGGCCCTCGACCCCGACGGGCACCGGGTCCGCGTCTTCCGTCCGGCGCCTGAGCCGAGCGCTCTGGAGTCGGGCGCAGTGGGGAGTAGGGCGTGAGCGGCCGCCCCACGGCGCTGCCCACAACCGGTCCGAGCGCCATCGACGGTGCGGAGCCGACGGGCGGCTCGCCGCGCGCTTGGATCGCCGTCGTCAGCCGGGAGCATGTCCGGCGAGGTCTCGCCGCCGGCTTCGCGCAGGTGTGCCACGGCAAGGCCGCTCCGCTCCGCCGGATGCGCCCGGGCGACTACGTGGCGTTCTACTCCCCGACCGAGACGTACCGTGGCTCGGTCCCATGCCGCCGGTTCACCGCGCTGGCCCGCGTCGCCGATGGCGCCGTGTACCCGGTCGACTTGGGCAGCGGCTTCGTCCCGCACCGGCGTGACGTCACGTTCCTGCCGGCCGCTGAGGCCGACATCGCCCCGTTGGTCGGGGCGCTCACCTTTCTCGTCGACAAGCGCCGCTGGGGCTTCCCGTTCCGCCGCGGGCACTTCGAGAT
>JBBQYZ010000564.1:0-3148 GCA_038208205.1 Gemmatimonadales bacterium
CCCTTGCCGTCCTCGCACAGCACGTTGCTCACCGTGCCATTCGGGTTCACCGTGGCCGAGGCGATCTTCGGCGTGAAGTAGGAACCGATCGGATAGCCCACCTGATGGCGTGGCGGCAGCGATCCGGAGCTGGCGAGCACGAAATCCGCCACCGGACAGCTGTCGGGGCTCGAGCTGCCGGGTACGTAGCCGGGGCACGATGTCTGGCGGCGCAGCTCCAGCACGGACTGCGCGGTGCCGAGGTTCTCGATCTCGTTGTCGTTCGTCGCGTAGCTGATGCCAAGGTCCCACTCCACATTCCGCGTCGCGATCGGCCGGCCGCGCAGCGACAGCTCGAAGCCGGAGTTGCGGATGGAGCCCACGTTGAACGGCTGGGTACCGGGAATGCCGATCGACGGCGCGATCTGCCGGTCGAGGATCGCGTCCACGGTGCGCTTCCGGTAGTACGTGGCCTCCACGCCGGCGCGGTCGTTGAACGCGCCCAGGTCGAAGCCCAGCTCGATCTCCTTGCTCCGCTCGGGGCCGAGGTTCGGGTTGCCGATCGTGCTCGGCGTCACCGCCGGCACGTCCCCCGGACCGGTCGCGCTGCTGTATGCCTGAAGGGCCGAGAAGGTGATCGGCTGCTTGCCCGACTCGCCGTAGGCGGCGCGCAGCTTGAGGGCGTTGACGTAAGGGATCCGCGAGTCGGAGCTCTCGATCGGCACGTAGCTCACGCTGAACTTCGGGTAGTAGACACGGTCGAAGTTGCGGCCGAAGGCGCTGTTGTCGTCGGCGCGGAGCGCGGCGGTGACGAACAGCTTGTCGTTCCACCCCAGCTGCTCCTGCGCGAACAGGCCGACGGTGGCGTCCTCCTCCACGTCCTGGCAGGTCGAGCGCCCGGTCGTCGTGGCGTCCACGGTCGTGATGCCCACGGCGGGGAACTGCGAGCCGGTGGCGCAGACTCGTTCGTAGTAGTTGCGGTAGTATTGCGCGCCGACGGAGGTGGTGGACCTGATCGTCCGCGGCAGGTCGAAGGTGCCGGCGGCGGAATAGTCGGCAGTGTAGTTGTTGATCGTCCGCTGGTTGATGTCGCGGAAGCCCAGCCCGGAGGTGCCCAGGAGCGCCTTGGTGAGCGAGTCCTCCGTACGCCGATTCAGCACGCTGTTCTCCTCGCGCGTCCGGTCCACGCCGAAGTTGAGCCGGTGCTTCAGCCACGACGTGAGCTGCTGGTTCGCCTGCACGCCGCCGGTGAACCGGTCGACGATCTGGTAGAACTCGTAGAAGTTGTCGTACTGCGTGGGCAGTCCGCTGTTGAAGCCGCGGCGCGGATTGGGCGCGCCGTTGGCCAGCGGCACGAGGTTGAGCGGGTTGGCGTTGACCACGCCCAGTGTGCGGCCGCCGCACCCGGCTTCGCACGGCAGCGTGATGTTGCCGTTGGTGTAGCCGACGTTGAACCCGAGGTCGAGCGTCTGGCTCGGCACCACGTTCACGTTGAGCCGCCCGGTGCGGCGCTTCACGCCGTTCACCGGCTCCATCCCCTTGGTGTCCTCGAGCCCGAGGCCGGCGAAATAGCGCGCCAGCTCGGAGCCGCCGCTGGTGGAGAGATCGAACTCGCCGATGCGCCCATGCTGGAACACCGGCGTGCCGCGCGCATCCTCCAGCGCGATGAGGTTGATCGGCACCGTGTCGAGCGCGCCGGCCGGCCCACCCGGGCGTGGCACGGGGAAATAGTTGATGCGGAATCGCCCTGCCGGATCCTGGAAGTAGTTGGTGCCGAGCCGGGTGGAGAAGTTCCAGCGCGCGCGTCCCGCGGCGCCCTTCTTCGTGATGATCTGGATCACCCCGTTGGACGCCTCGGTGCCGTAGAGCGTGGCGGCCGCGGGACCCTTGATGATCTCGATCGACTCGATGTCGTCGGGATTGATGTCGTTGAGCCGGGAGATCGACGACGAGCCGAAGCTCTGGTTGGCCGGGCCCGACGCCGCCTGATTGTTGGAGCGCACGCCATCGATATAGATCAGCGGCTCGTTCGACAGCGAGAGGCTCGACGCGCCGCGGATGCGGATGCGCGCGCCCGTGCCGACGTTGCCGGTCGCCGGGTTGACGAACACACCGGGCGAGCGGCCGTTGAGCAGCTGCTGCACGTTATTGACCGTGCCGCGCTCCGTCACCTCGGCGGCGTTCACCGTGGTGACCGCGTTGCCGATCTCGCGGCGCGCCTGTCCGCCCGGTGTGCCGGTGACCACCACCTCGTCGAGCGCGACGGACTGTTCGGTGAGAGTGAAGCGCAGGTTCGTCGCGCCCACCGTGACCGTCTGGCGCAACGGCCGGAAGCCGATGCGGCGAACTTCGAGGTCGGCCGTGGCGCCGGTGAGACCCGACAGGCGGAAGCGGCCATTCGCGTCAGTAATGGCGCCCGTCGTCGTGCCGACGACGAGGACTCGCACCGATGGGACGCCGCCGCCCGACGAGGCACTGACCACGATCCCCGCCACGACACCGGTCTGGGCGATGGCGAGGCGGGGAACGAAGATGCTCGCGCCGAGCATGAGCGCGAGCATGATCGCGAGCATGAGCGCGAATCGTGGGCGATGCGCCCGTGCGCGTCCGGGACCATCCGGCGGCGCGACTGTAGACGTGTTGTGCAACATGACACGCTCCGGAGGGAGGAATGCGGGGACGATGCCGCGGTGGGAACAGCCGCGAGGGACAAGGTGGGGGCGCTGCCCGCGCAGAGTATGCGAGCCACGCCGCGAGGTGGCAAGACGACTCGTACCGACGCGAGAACGCGCCCCTGACGAAAAGTCGGGGGCGTGTTCCGGGACACGACCGTCACGCTATGCGCTCATACCGCCATCATCGGCGTGGCTCGTCGCTCCCATCGCCGCGATCGTCGTCGTCGTCGCCGCCGCCGAAGCCGCCGCCCGTTCCGCCGCCCGAAAGCCGCTCCACGCGCAGCACCTGCTTGAGCCGCTGGCCGTTGACGGTCATGGTCACCAGGTAGTCGCCCGCCGTGACGAACGGCGCGCCACCACCGCGGCCGAAGCCGCCACCACCGCCGCCACCACCACCGGCAGGGCGGAAGAGCGCGGCGAGCTGACCGAGCTGCGACGCGTCGACCGCTGCGCCCTCTCCTGCGCCCTCACCCGCCGCACCCGCCGCACCCGCC
>JBBQYZ010000565.1:0-3148 GCA_038208205.1 Gemmatimonadales bacterium
CACGTGATCGGCGAGGTGTTCGACAACGTCTATACCGAGGGTGGCAGCGTAGCGACGCAGCACAACGTGCAGACCACGCTCGTTCCCGCTGGCGGCTCGGTGGTGGTGGAGTTCGGCGTGGAGCAGCCGGGCGACCTGATCCTGGTCGACCACTCGATCTTCCGCGCCTTCAACAAGGGGGCGCTCGGCATGCTGCACGTGACCGGTCCCGAGAACCCGAAGGTGTTCGCCGCGATCAAGGGGCTCGGCGTCGGCGGACAATAGCACGGTCAGCTCGGCTTCCCCTCACCAGATGATCGCCATGTGCTCGCGTCGTCTCGTCGCGCTCCTCCTGACCCTCGTCGCCACGCCGGCCGTCGCATCGGCGGCCGACGTGCGGGCGCCGGGACGAGCGCGTGCCACCGTCGCGGGCACGATGGCCCGGATTCCCGCCGGTCGATATCGCCCGCTGTATGCGGTGCGCGGCGCACCGTTCACCACCGTCGCAGCCTTCGCGTTGGACCGCCTCCCGGTGACGCGCGGTGACTTCCTGCGCTTCGTCGAGACGCATCCGCAGTGGCAGCGCGGCGCGGTCAGGCCGGTGTTCGCCGAGTTGGCGTATCTGGCCGACTGGCCGAGCGCGACGAGTACCGGCGACGCGACCGATCGGCGGCGCCCGGTCACGGGCGTGTCGTGGTTCGCGGCAAGGCCTACTGCGCCGCCGCGGACCGTCGGCTCCCCACCGTCGACGAATGGGAGTACGCCGCGACGGCGAGCGAGACGACGAGCGAGATGCGCCGGAGCGCCAGCGCCGACCGAGCGTTCCGTCGCCGCCTGCTCGCGCTCTACGCCGCGCGCAAGCCCGAGCGGCCGCCGGTCGTCGGCAGCACCTTCACGAACGCCTTCGGCGTCACCGACCTGCACGGCGTGGTGTGGGAGTGGACGCTCGACTTCAACTCGGTCGTGGTGGGCGACGACTCGCGTGCCGCCGGCAGCGGCCAGGATGCACGCGACCACCACCTGTTCTGCGCCAGTGCGGCGATCGGGGCCAGCGATCCGGCGAACTACCCGGCCTTCGTCCGCTTTGCCGTCCGGGCCGGCCTCACCGCGCGCTCGACCGTCGGTGGCGTCGGCTTCCGCTGCGCCGCCGACCTACCGGTCTGATGATGTTCTCTCGCCGATCCACCCGATGGCTCGCGCTCGGCACGCTCGCGACGCTCGGCGCCTGCGCCCGCCCGACCACTCCCGCCGCGCCGCGTCGCGCGGCCACTGCAGTCGCCGCGCCTACCTCGACCGCCGGGAGCGACGCCTACTCCGTCTACGAGCTGGGCTCCACCTGGCGGGATCAGGACGGCGCATCGCTCACCCTCGACTCCTTGCGCGGGCGGCCGCGCGTGCTGGCGATGATCTACACGCACTGCACCTCCACCTGTCCGCTCGTCATCGCCGAGCTGCGGCGCATCGCAGCGGGCACCGATGCGCGGCTGGGCCTCGTGCTGGTGTCGCTGGACCCGGATCGCGACACGCCGGATGCGCTGGCGAGCTACGCGCGAGGGCTCGGGCTCGATCCGGCGCGCTGGACGCTGCTCGCCGGCACCGACGGCGACGTGCGCGAGCTCGCCGCCTCCCTCGGGGTCCGCTACCGCCGGCTCTCGCCCGACGAGCTGGCCCACTCCAACACGCTCACCCTCCTCGATGCCACCGGTCGCGTCGTCCATCAGCAGCAGGGGCTTGGCGAGCGCGACGAGACAATCACCGCAGCGCGTGCGCTGCTTCCCTGACGCCTGGATCCGATGCCCCCGATGCGCGATATCGCCCCCTTCATCGCCGTGACCTCCACGGTCAACGAGCTCCTCGCCCAGTATCCGTCCACCGCCGCGATCCTCAACGCGTACGGCGTGGATACCTGTTGTGGCGGAACGCTGTCGCTCCGCGACGCCGCATCCGATGCGGGTGCCGACCTGACCACCCTGCTCGCAATGTTGGAGGCGCACGCGTTCGCCCCCGCACCGGGCTCCCTCGGAGCGACGCCATGAAGTACCTCGATCCGGTCGATGCGGCACGCGGAGCCGTGTCCCCGCACGCCGACCGTCCCGCCACGGCGATCCTCCACGATGCGCCCGACCTACGCCTGGTCGTGTTTCGTCTCTCGCCGGGACAGGCAGTGCCGCCTCATCGCAGCACGTCGACGGTGATGCTGACGGTGCTCGCCGGATCCGGGGTGCTCGCTGGCCAGGGCGTTGCCGGCCCGGACGAACGGGTATGCGTCGCCGGCGACTGCGTCACCTACGTCCCCAGCGAGCTGCACGACATGCGCGCGACGGACTCGGAGCTGGTCGTGCTCGCGACGATCACCCCGCGTCCCGGGAGTCGGTGATGGAGTGGTTCGTGAAGGCCTTTCTCAAGGCCAGCCTCGCGTGGCTCGCGCTCGGCGTGACCCTCGGCGTCGCGATGGCTGCGCACCCGAGCTGGACAGTCCATCGGCTCGCCCACGTGCACATGGTACTGCTCGGCTTCGTCACGATGATGATCTACGGCGTGGCGTACCATGTCGTCCCGCGCTTCGCGGGCTTCCCGCTGCACAGCCGCCGCGCCGCGGGGTGGCACTGGTGGATCTCCAACATCGGCCTGGCGACGATGGTGTCCGGCTTCATGCTGCGCGGCGGCGGCGCGGACGCCGGCACGACCGTGCTGGCGGTCGGCGGGACGCTGTCGGCGCTCGGCGCCTACGTCTTCGTCTTCCTGCTCTGGCGCACCATCGACGGGCCCGTGGCGATGCGGGCCGCGGCGCGGCGCGCGCGGGCGGCGGTGGAGGCAGGGCGCGGAGTGCCGGTGCCGCTCGCGACATCGGCACGGCAGCAGGCACGCGGCGCGTCCACGCCGTCGTAGTCAGGCAACTGGAGGCCGCGCATGACATCGCTCGTTCGTCGATACCTCAAGACCGCGGTGCTCTTTCTCGCCGCGGGCCTGCTCCTCGGGCTGTGGATGATCGTGCGGCGCGAGCTGATGGGCACCATCCCGTCGCCGTACCTGGTGAGCGCTCACACGCATGTCATCCTCGTCGGCTTCGTGATGATGATGATCCTCGGCGTCGCCCTGTGGATGTTTCCGCGACCCGCCAAAGGTGACGCCATGTACCGGCCGAAGGTGGCCGAGGCTGCATACTGGC